>CAYOOS010000058.1:0-14303 GCA_964405585.1 uncultured Acidobacteriaceae bacterium
CCTCGCGGTAGCCCAGAAGACCCCGGCCCCGCCCCCTCCGGTTCCCACTCCGGCTCCGCCTTCCTCTTCCGCCCCTCCAAGCTTCCCGACCGCTCCCTCTTCCTCGATCACGGACTCGACTCAATCCGGAGATGAACGTGTCATGTTTCTTGTTGGCCACGTTGCCACCAACGACAGCACACCCGTTCCCATGGATGCCGTTGTTGAGCGCACTTGCAACAACAAGGTCCATGAACATGTCTATGCATCTTCCCGCGGCGATTTCAGCCTGCAATTGGGATCGCGCGTCGATTCTTTCCTCGAAGCGAGCGACGACCCCACTTCGCTATCCAACACGAATCCCAAGGACTCGGCGATGGGAATTCCCAGACGCGAATTGACGAATTGTGAGCTTCGTGCCTCCGCGGCCGGTTTTTATTCCGATATCGTCAGCCTTGCGGCCTTCGACACTTTCGACAGCAGAATCGACGTGGGCGCTATCGTAATTCAGAGAGTCTCAAAGATTAAAGGCAACACGGTGGACGCCGCGGCCTACCTGGCGCCCAAAGAGGCCAGAAGAGCGTACGAGAAAGGCCTCGAGGCCGAAAGAAAAGCCAACCTGGCCAGTGCGCGCAAGTATTTTGAATCGGCGGTAGCCATTTACCCCAGGTACGCCACCGCCTGGTATCAGTTAGGCGCTGTCTTGCAAAAGGATAAGCAGAAAGACGCGGCTCGCAAGGCCTTCACCCAGGCCACCGCCATCGACACCAGGTTCTTGCTGCCTTATCTAGCGCTCGCGTCTCTGGCCTATGAAGACGAGAATTGGACCGAAGTCCTTGCTCTCACGGAGCACATCTTGGATCGCGATCCCTTGAATCGCGACAACGTCACCGGCTATATCGTGGATCTCGATCCCACAAATTGCAGCGAGGCCTACTTTTATAACGCTGCCGCAAATTACAACCTCCACAAGTTTGCTGACGCGGAAAAAAACGGGCTAAAGGCCGAACACCTCGACATGATCACTCGTTTTCCCCAACTGCATCTCTTGCTGGGCGAAATCTTCGCAAGAAAAAATAACTATTCCGGCGCCATCTCGGAGCTTCAAACATACTTGGAGTTAGCCCCTCATGCACCAGACGCCGATCGGGTTCGCCAGCAGTTGGCGCAATTACAGAAGCTGAACGGCTCCGTCTCAGCCAATGAAAAACCTGACTCCAAATAAATTATAGCCATCGCCAATTTGTTGCTCCGCCTGACCTTCTGGCTCCTCTGCGCATTCCTATCCTTTTCCCTGCCTTCAGCGTAACCGGCTGCGCAAATGATCGCCTCGTGGTCTCTTTAGCCGGCCATCCTCGCGGAGCCCCGGAATGTAAGCAGTGCAGGAAAACAGTACTGCGCCTTCGCCCTGTTACTCCGTGATGATCCTGTCGGCCCACTCCACGAGCGACACGAATATCGGGGGACTGCCGAACTTTGCTCCCCACTGGCTCAAATCCGTTTCCGTCACGCTCCTGGCTCGGCAGCAAGCCCCGCAAGCGTAAATCTGAATGTGTTCGTTGGCGACTTTTTCAAGTGTCTCAATGAGAGGAGGCCAGCCGACGGGCACCACCGCGCTTGCCACGGACTTCCGCATCACGGAAACGGCTTCGCCCAAGAGGAAGATCTGTACTTCATGCCCCGCTTCGGCAAGCGCGTGCCCATGTAAGAAGGGAAATGCCGCTTTTGTCGGGTCGTCAGATCCCCAGGCACTTTTCATCATGATTTTTAAAGGCTTGTGCGTCGCCACCTGCGCGGCTTGGCCTGATAAGCCAAACAACGGTAAGGCGGCTAGCTGCGACAGGAAAGTTCGGCGGGACATGGGCAAATGTTCCTTTCTTTTAAGTCCATTCTGAATCTCATCCAGAATTTCCGGTTTGGACTCTTGGCTCGCGCATCCTAATCCTCCTTTCACCCTCGACGCAATAATTTTTTGCCAGAGTATGTGTTCGCGAATTACATCTGCAATTCGAAAAAAATGTCACCCGCCAGGCCCCAGCCTGGGCCAGGCCCCCCGCTATTGAACTTTTCATGCCACGCGAGTAGGATTGGTTCTCCCAATTGGCGTTACCGTAGTTTGTTCGAACCCCAGCCTCGTTCACTACGCCGGAGCACCAACGCATATCCGTATGGAGGCTGTTTCATGAAGCTCATTCTCGATAGAAATCACCTGGGACGTTGCCCAAACTGTGGCAGCGTATCGATTCGTCGCTCCAGGCGAAAAGACCTCCTCGAGTCTTTCCTCCACTTCGTTCTATTCATTAGTCCGTTTCGCTGTAACGACTGCGACAATCGCCATCTGCGCCTCCGTTCTGCGAAGAAAATTCAGCGCCCCGCAGCCCCCAGCCCGAAGCACGCCTCCTGACCTGGCTTCCGTCGGCGTGCCCCCGTTCCGTGCGCTGCCTGCTCGGAATCGCGCCAATCCTGGCAGCGGCACCTTAACTCCTGCGTAGCCACCAAACCGGACGAGCACGTTGAGCACGAGTTCAAAATGCTGTATCCAAACAAAAACGCGCCAGAGAGGCCTGCTCTCCGGCGCGTCTATGTTTTAGGTTTGCTTACTGGTCCGCTTCAACCTTTTTCAACGTTGGTTTCGGTACCTGCCAGATAATCTGCGAGTCGTCGGCATTGTGCGGATAGAACTGCGTCGACTTCTTCCCCGAGGGCAGAAGCACGATATCCACTCGCCGATTGTATGCCAGCCAATCGCCTTCGACGTTCTTCAGACGCGCCTTGGCGGGCTGGTTCGGATTCGTGGTCTCCAGTTCCTTAACGCCTTTCTTATCGATTAAGCGTTCTTTCCCGTAGGCCGCTGTCTGAATACTGTTTGCGGTAACACCTTGCTCCACGAGGTATTGCTTGATCCGCTCGACCCGCCGTTCGCTCAAATCCTGGTTAAACGGCACTGAGCCGCGTGAATCCGCGTGCGCTTCCAACGAAAGCTTTGCGTCCGGATCGTACTCCAGATACTTCTTGAACCCGGCGGCTAGCGTTGCCAGCTCCAACTGTTGGCTCTTCAGCAATCCGACCTGCGGGTGCTCGATGTCGGGATAGGCTGTGGGATAGAAGACGCTTTGCAGCACGACTTCCGGAATCGCTTCCACAGAACCTGTAATGTGTATCGCCGCCGTTTGCGTCGCCGATCCGCCGCATACGTTCGTTGCATTCAGCGTGTACGTCGTTGATTCGTTCACCGGGCCGAGGTCCGTCTTCTTCGGCTCTCCCTTGACCGTCTGGCTGCCGCTCGCATCCACTTTGCCAACCGGGTCGAGATTAATTGCATCTGCATTCGTTGTAGTCCACGTCAACGTCGAAGAGTCCTGCTTAACCACCTTATCGCCAATCTTCCGGTAATGCAGTTCCGCCGGATTGGCCGAGAGGCTCGCGTCCACCTTCGTGTTTACGTCCACCGTCCCGCTTCCCTTGACGATTCCGCCCGGACCCGCCGCGTTGAAGTCATACGTCGTTGTCGCGTGCGGTGTTACGGACTGGTTGCCGCTTGCCGGCACCGTCCCAATCCCGCTGATGCTCGCGTCCACTGTTTCCGTCGTCTGCCACGTCAGCGTCGAGGATTGCCCGCAGTTTACGCTTGCAGGCGCAAGGCTGAAATTGCCCGTCACTCCCGCGACTGCAATCCTGTCGCTGATCCAGCCGCCCTTATAACGCGGTTCGCTCGTCAACTTCGCCAGGTCCTTCTTGTCCTTGGTTGTCAATGCGCCACTCTTCGTCAGGTCGATGGAGACCTTCTTGTTCGCAGCGACCGTAACATCGCCCGTCCACACGTCGCTCCCATTCTTTGTCACCTCCACGTGATAGGTTCCTGGCGGCACCAGAAGGTTTCGGTGCCACCACCAATCGTGGTTCGTCGCGCCCACGTGCCCGACAAAATAGGAGGGCGTCTTGCCGTTCAATAAGACCGCCGCGTGGCTGTCCCCTCCCTTAAACTCGATCTGGCCGTAGGGACCAGTCACAGCCGCCCCAGCGGCTTCCAGCGTCACACTCAGCTCTTTCGTTTTACCAGAGTCAATGTTGACGTCTTGCGTCGAAGTTTTGAAACCGTAATTCAATACAACCACAGTGTGTTTCCCGGAACTGAGAGGGATTGTCTCGCTGCCCTCGCGGATGGCTTTGTCGTCCACAAACACATACGCGTGCTTCGGAATCACCTTGATTTTCAATTTTCCGTCTTGCGCGAAAACGCCGCTGGCGCAATACATCACGGCCACAACAAGGCTTACTACCCATCCAAGTCGTCGCATCTTCGTGTCTCCTCAGCCTGGATTTCCTCCAGGCAGCCGGTATTGCGAGCCGGCGCTCCTTCTGTCCTATTAGTGCATATCTACCCTATGTCTTTGACAATCTCGATGTCTGTTCACTCTTGGACAGCCGTTCGGAGATTTGTTTCAGGCGGGAACAACTCCCAGTAAATCGCGTGAAAGAATCAGAAGGCAACTCGTAAATGCTTCTTAAGAGGTCGGAGCTTCAGCTCCGACATTAATTGGCTAGCAGGACTGGGCTTTAGCCCCTGAGGAAGCTCCCATCTAGCTACTCAATCCATTTGTGAGACAAGTTGATTCTGTTGACGTCCTCACGAAAATCATAACGGCGGCCAAAACATCCCTTTCTTTTGCCAAGCAAGCGCCGTAGGCGCGGCACTCCTGGAATTTCAATCTCTCTGCAAGGATTTCAACAGAGCCAGACAAGTTCTGGATCCGCGCGTTGCTGGAAACTGCTGTCAAGAAGTGTGCGCAGAGAGCAGAACGCCCCTGTTCAATACCGTACAGTTTTGTGCCTTGGGTATTTCTATACTCGCCCACACGAGCCGATAAAACGTCGGCTCCGTGAATATCGCATCCTCCACTTGGGGCAACACAGCAACTGTTCAGGTGCAGTTCGTAGAGATCGAGCTAACTTGTCCTGATGGGCCTCTACGAAACGAAAGCTCATCAGGCGGAAGGAATCACAATGCGTTTTCTCTTATCCATTCGTACCCTGTTTTTCGCGCTCTTCATGCTGGGCATCTCCGCCGCATCGTTTGCGCAAATTGGCGTTTCCATTTCGTTCGCTCCGCCCGCACTGCCTGTTTATGAGCAGCCGATTTGCCCTGGCGACGGCTATATCTGGACACCGGGCTATTGGGCTTACGACGACAGCTCCGACGATTACTACTGGGTTCCCGGCACTTGGGTCATGGCTCCCGAAGTCGGTTTCCTCTGGACTCCCGCCTATTGGGGCTGGGGCGGCGCCGGATTCCTTTTCCATGAAGGTTACTGGGGCCCCCACGTTGGTTTCTATGGCGGCATCAATTACGGCTTCGGCTATTTCGGTGTGGGCTTTGAAGGCGGACGTTGGGATAACGGACACTTTTTCTACAACCGCTCCGTCAACAACGTGAACATCAACGACATCCACAACGTTTACAACACCAACATCAATCACGGCGAAGTCAGCCGCGTCAGTTATAACGGCGGCAATGGCGGCATCACCGCGCGGGCTACAGCGGAAGAAGACGCTGCCGCGCATGAACGGCACGTTGCTCCGGCAGCCGTTCAGACGCAACACCAGCAGGCCGCCCGCACCAACACGCAGCAACGTGCCTCGGTCAATATGGGCAAGCCTCCCATCGCCGCGACATCCAGGCCCGGTGAATTTAATGATCGTGCCGCTGTGCCCGCCAGGGAAGCCGGAGCGCCGTATACTCCCGCCAATCGTGCCGGAAATTCCGCCGCGCGTTCAGAGAACACTTCTGCTCGAACCAGCACGCCCGTCCATCCTCGCGACCTTCCACCCGTCGCAAGGCCCGCCGCTCCAAATACAGGCAACGCGAACCTCGACAAAAAATACCAGCAGCAGCAGGATCAGCAATTCGCGAAACAACAACAGGAACGCGACAAACTCCAGCAGAAACAGGACCAGGAACACGTGAAGCTGGCGAAACAGAATGTCAGTCAAGGACAGAATCAGCAAGTCGAGCAGAAGCACCAGCAACAGACACAGCAACTCGCGCAAAAACACACCCAGCAGCAACAAAAACTCCAGGCGAAACAGCAACCGCAACGCCAGAGTTCTGCAAAGCCACAGGGGGGAAAGTCTTAACTTCCGATTCGCATCGTCCCGGTTAGCTGAAGAATCGCCGCAAGCGAGTCAGATCATCTGGCCCGATTAGAAGCCCTTTCATAAAGTGGTGTCGAGCGGGCGCGACATTACAGCATGCGGAAAAAGCATGATCCCGTCATTCCGAACGGAGTCTGCGAAGTTAGGGACGGTTTTGCATCGCACGCCTTTTGTGCGATGAATCTCTCTTTTCTTGGGTTTCCCCCCGAGGAGAGATTACTCGCTTCGTTCGGAACGATGGTTTTATCCCATTTTCCCGCAGCCTACACCGAGCGGTGAACACTACGCAGCTTCAGGCACTTGGAAATCTGCAGGGCGGGGCACTATCGATGGAAGATATCTTCCCCGTACCCAGGTGATTTCGACCGGAAGATCCCAAACCAGTGTGCATAAGTCACATTGGGATGTGACGAACGTCACAGCATGCGTGTGACCTCATCGCTCATCGTATCAACCCACAACACAATTTCCTTGTGTTCCGGTTTGTGAGCTTTTGTGTTTGCCGTACAAATCTATGGGGGAAGGGGTGCCCATGAGTTGCAAGAGCACGAGCGTGCATGCTGGCATTTTGAGCGGTCTGGTCATGGCGGGGGCCGTGATCTGGTTGGTTTTAGCGTCTGCGCCAAAGTCCCATGCCATACCTGCGTTTTCCCGCAAGTATCAAACGTCCTGCACGACCTGTCACAACAACTATCCGGAGTTGAACGACTTCGGCGAAGCGTTCAAGAAGAATGGCTTTAAGTTTCCCAAGGATGACGAAACCTTTGTGAAACAGGATCCCGTCCTGCTTGGCTCCAAGGCACAGAAAGAAGCTTTCCCCGAAGCAGTCTATCCCGGCGAAATTCCGGGCACACTGCCCATTGCGTTCCGCTACTCAGGCAACTTCAACTGGAATGCGAAACAACCCGAACCCGTGCTGGCAGCAGGAGGGTATGTCCCGCGCACGGATCTTTTTGTGCCGAACACATTCACGATCATCAGTGCGGGGAGCTTTGGACCAAACCTTTCTTTCTGGATTGACGATGACATCTCTGCGGGAGGCTCTGGTGCGAATGGCGGATTGGGCGATGCCTGGTTGAAATATAGCGACTTGGGGCGCGTATTTCATTTGCCCACGAATTTTCTGAATGTGCGGTTCGGGCAGTTTGAACTGGATCTTCCCTTCACCCAGGCGAGGACACCTTATCTTTCCGGCTACGATGTTTTCAACGAAACCGCGGTGGCTCAGGGCTCCCCTTGTGGTACCGGTGTGACGCAATGCCAGACCGTGAATAACCCATTTAGCCTTGGCTCACCACAACGAGGAATTGAATTCGGAGGTTACGCGGACAACTATAACTTCAACTGGTCCGTGGCCTACACCGATGGGACGGGTTCCGCTTATGGTGGCACGACCGACCTCGTGACGCGAAACACAAAAGACGTGTACTTGCGCGCCTCCTATAGATTCAACCTTGAGCGCGATCCCGAGAGCCGGCACGGTATCCAGGCTGCTGGACCTACGGGTCCGCACGACCATACTTCGATCCGCGTGGGCGCCTTCTACTACCACGGCACTAATCAGCAAAACTTCGGAGGCACGACGTACGGCTTCGGCAGCACGCTCAACGAACCCTTCTACCGCTTTGGCGGCGACGTTCGCTTCAAGTATCGCAAGCTGGAGCTATTCGGCGTGGGTATGGTCGGGCATGACAACAACCATTTCGTGGATACCGAAGCCGCGACGATCGTGAGCGCCCCGGCGGTCACATTCACCGGCGGCTTCGTGGCCGCAAACTACTGGATCTATCCCTGGCTGATCGCGACGATGCGCTACGATTTTGTGAACTCGCCGTCCGATTTTGCCAATGGAGAATCACGGTACCGGACGCGCAACGCGTTCCGGCCCGGCTACCAGATACTGCTTCGCGCCAACATCAAGATCGTGGGCGAGTACGATCGCGCTTGGGAGCCAGCCTCCTATGTCACCGATCCTGAGACCGGGGCCCCGCTCTTCTACCGCCCCAATACGTTTGTAACCGGTATAGACTACGTCTTCTAGCCAATTCCAGCTAGAACAGCATGTTTTTCGGAAAAATTGTTCGGGAATGAGAGGGATACGATGAGGCTACGTTCATTGGCAGTGCAAGCAGTAGCGGTATGTGGTGCGGCACTACTCCTGGCAGGTGCGAGCCTGGCAGGCGACATCAAGGGTAAGGTCAGCGTGCAGGGAATCAAGTCCGCGGAAAATATCGCGGTTTATGTGGACACGATTCCAGACAAGAAGTTCGATCCGCCGGCGCAGCATCCGTTGATCGATCAGGCCAGGATGGCATTTGCTCCCCACGTGACCGTGGTGCTTCAGGGATCGACGGTGGACTTCCTGAACAGCGACCCCGTCGGGCACAACGTCTATTGGCCCAGCGTCAGTGGAAACAAAAAGCTCGCTCATAACCTGGGCACCTGGCCAAAGGGCGAAAAGAAGAGCTTCCAGTTTAATGATCTGGGAGTGGCTTCCTTGTTGTGCAACGTGCACCCGGAAATGAACGGCTACGTGGTTGTCGTTTCCACGCCGTACTTTGCGGTGACGGACAAGAGCGGCAATTATGAAATCAAGAACGTGCCGCCTGGGAAGTATACGTTGAAGACGTGGAGCGAAGACGGGAAACCAACGACGCTGGCGGTGGAAGTGACCGCGAGCGGCGCGACCGCCGACCTCACCGTAAAGAAGTAATAACTGGAACAGTTAAAGAAGCAAGAAAAGGGCATCCAAGGCGAAGCGATTGACGACGCGGACCAAGCTTGTCGATTTGGAGTGGCTGGAATCGAATTTCCCCTGCATGCAGGCGTGTCCTGTGCATACCCAGGCGGGACGTTATGTATTGCTGATTGCCGAGGGGAAATACGAAGATGCCTACCGCTACGCCCGGATGCCCAATCCTTTTGCTTCCATTTGCGGCCGCGTCTGCGGCCATCCCTGCGAACCGGCGTGCCGGCGTGGACAATTTGACCTTCCGATTTCCATTCGCGCCCTGAAGCGATTCGTGACCGAGCGGCACGGCCCGGAATCGCGAAATCCCATTGACGTTTTTTCAAACGCATCCCGCCCGAAGAACGCCGAAAAAGTGGCTGTGATCGGATCAGGTCCTGCAGGAATGTCTGCGGCGCACGATCTGGCGCTGCTTGGCTATCCGGTGACCGTCTTTGAAGCGGCGGCGGTGCCGGGCGGCATGATGCACCTGGGCATACCCGAATATCGCCTCCCGCGCGATGTCTTGCAGGCGCAAATCCGCGAAATTCTGGACTTGGGCCCGGAACTGAAATTAAACATGCGGCTGGGCCGCGATTTTTCGCTGGAAGATTTGCGACGCCAGGGCTACAAAGCCGTGCTCATGGCCTTTGGTTTGCACCGCAGCCGCGACCTGAATCTGCCTGGCCACGAACTGGATGGAGTCGTCAAGGGGATCGATTTTCTCCTGAACGTCAATCTTGGCTATCGCTTTGAAGTGGGTAAGAAAGTCGTAGTGATTGGCGGCGGCAACGTGGCGATTGATGTGGCGCGCTCTGCCATGCGTGAACAGCAGCAGAAGCTCGTGACTGACATGGCTAGCGTTGTACTTCCTAATGAGCTGAGCTCCAGCGAAATGGACGTAGCCATGAAGGAGTTCATGGACGTTTCGCGTGCGGCCTTGCGCATGGGTGCGCGCGAAGTTCAGCTCGTCTGCCTGGAATCGCGCGCCGAAATGCCTGCGTCGGAAGAAGAGATCGAGGAAGGCGTGCTGGAAGGGATGAAGCTGTATCCTTCGCTCGGCCCAAAACAATTCGTCGGCCAGAACGGAAGGCTGACGGGGCTGGAAGTCACACGGTGCCTCGCCGTCTTCGACGAGAACAAGCGTTTCAATCCAAAATTCGAGGCGGGCACGGAATTCGTGATCCCTTGCGACACCGTAATCCTCGCCATTGGACAGTCTTCCGACGTTTCTTTCCTGACGCCCGCCGACGGTGTGGAGACCACGCGGCAAGGCACACTCAAAATCAATCCGGAAACACTGATGACCACGGCGCCGGGCATTTTCGCTGCGGGAGACATCGCTTTTGGACCGCGCCTGATCATCAACGCTGTCGCGGACGGCAAAAAAGCCGCCGTGGAAATTGACAAGTTTTTGCGCGGGCCGCAATGGAAGCCCAAGTCGCGTTACGTGCAAGTCACTGTGCTCGACCATCACGAAATGGCGGCGCACTACGATGAGTATTCGCGGCTCAACGTGCCGGTCCTACCCATCGACCGCCGCACCGGCGTTGCCGAGGTGGAAACCGGCTACACCGAAGCCCAGGCACGCAGCGAGGCCAGCCGTTGCCTGCGCTGCTGGATCAACACGATCTTTGAGGGCACCGAAGCGACCGGTACAGAGTGCATCCTCTGCGGTGGCTGCGTGGACGTTTGCCCTGAGAATTGCCTCTCGCTAGTGCCTCTGAAGAATTTTGCGTTCACGGAAGAAGACAAAGAACGTCTGCGCAAGGAACAGGAATTGCGCTCGTTCGACCTGCAGCACGTCGCGCCAGAGGAACTGAACCAACTGGAAGGTTCTGTCATGGTCAAGGACGAAACGATCTGCATCCGCTGCGGCCTCTGCGCGGAACGCTGCCCGGCACACACCATTTCTATGGAAGCTTTCGAGGTATTTGAAGAAGACCCCAGCATCATTCCTGTCGAGGAGATCGTGCTACGACCATGAGTGACACTAAAGAAATAACCCGCCGCGACTTCCTTAGCGAAATCACCGTGGGCGCGCTGGGTGTAGCGGGCCTGGGAGGCGCCGCACTGACGTATCAGTATTTTTCGCCGAACGTGTTGTTCGAGCCTTCCACGACATTTCGCGCGGGCAACCCGGACCTTTACCCGGCGAATTCCGTAACTTTCTTACAAGACCAGCAGGTCTACATCGTGCGTACGCCTGATGGCTTCTTTGCCGTCTCCGCCGTGTGCACGCACCTGGGTTGCGTGACGCAGTGGAAACCCGAAGCCAACATAATTGCCTGCCCATGCCACGGGAGCAAGTTTGAGCCCAATGGCAAGAAGATCGAAGGGCCGGCCCCGCGCCCGCTGCCGCATTTTTCCGTGACGCTGACGGCGGATGGTGAATTGCTTGTGGACAAACTCCAGGTCATTAAAGCCGACCAGGTCCTGAAGGTCTGAGGGAAAATATGGCCACCTCTATTCAAACTGCTGTCGAGAATTTACGCGCCACTCGCGTCTGGAAGTCCATCTTCCGCCGCGGCCCAGCCATCACCAACCGGACCCGCAGCGTCGCCGTCTTCGGCAATCTGTTCCTGCACTGGTTGCCCGTCAAAGTCCGCGAAAAGTCGCTCCGCGTGCGCGCCGCCTACTACCTGGGCTCGCTTTCCTTTCTGCTCTTCCTGCTCCTGGTGGTCACCGGCGTGCTGTTGATGTTCTACTACCACCCCGCCGCGCCGAACGCTTACCGGGACATGAAGGACCTGCGCTTCGTTGTCTCAAATGGCGTTTTTCTGCGCAATATGCACCGAATCGCCGCGCACTTGATGGTCCTGCTGGTCTTTTGCCACATGTTCCACGTCTTTTATCGCGGCGGCTACAAACCGCCGCACGAGTTCAACTGGGTAGTCGGCGTGGTGCTCCTCTTGGTCACACTGTTCCTGAGTTACACAGGCTATCTGCTCCCGTGGGATCAGCTCGCTTTCTGGGCGGTTACCGTTGGCACAAACATCGTCTCAGCCATGCCGATCATCGGCAGCAAAGTGCGTTTTGTGGCTCTGGGCGGGAATATCGTTGGTGCAAATGCCCTGTTGCGCTTTTATGTGCTTCACGTAGTCATTCTCCCGTTGCTGGCTTTCCTTTTTATCGGCGTGCATTTCTGGCGCGTGCAAAAGGATGGCGGCTTGACGGTGCGGTCAAAAGACGATGATGGAAAAAACTAAAATCGAATCCGGATTCAGCTCCGACGCAAAGAAAGAGCCGCGAAGAATCGTATTCATCACGCGGAATACTTCCGCAAAGGTCAACGATGACCGCGGGCCCCAACTCATGACCTATCCTCACCTGCTGGTGCGGGAAGCCATCGTGTTTGAGGTGCTGATTATCGCCATGGTCGTGCTCGCGCTCTTCTGGGATGCTCCCCTGGAGCAGTTGGCGAATCCCTTGCTCACCCCAAATCCGGCGAAGGCGCCGTGGTACTTCCTCGGCTTGCAGGAGCTGCTGCACTTCTTTCCGCCATTTGTTGCTGGCATCCTGATTCCCACGCTCATTCTGATCGCCCTGATTGTGATTCCGTATTTCCACGTCAACGTCGAAGGCAAACCCCTGTGGGGAGAAAACGCCTCAAAGCGCTTCGTTATTGTGGCGGCCGTTACTCTGGTTTTGCTCATCGTCCTCGCCATCGTCGATGCGTGGACCATCATCGTGCCCACTGTGCTCGTTGCCGCGCTGCTCGTGGCCTCCTACATCTCGAAGGCGACCACAGGATGGTTGGGGAACTTGCGGACCAAGCCGCTCTCCTGGTGGGTGATGACGTGGTTCATCGCCACCGCTCTTTGCCTGACTGTTGTCGGGACATTTTTCCGCGGCCCGGGCTGGTCCTGGGTGTGGCCTTGGGGGACACATGCCGGCTGAAGACATGGGCAAGCTGACGTACCGCATGCGGCTCACGTTTGCGGTGGCCACCGTGGTCTGCGTTTTGGTGCTGGCAATTTCGCCCGTCAAGGATTTCCGCGCGGAGTGGAAAAAGCACAAGCGTTCCTTCGTGCGTTACGCGCAAGGCCGTCCGGATACGAAGAAATTGCTGGCTGACTACAGCCCAAACATCGATCAAGTATGGATTCCCGGAATGAACGTGGTGGATCGTTGCACCACGTGCCACCAGGGCATGACGCAGCCCTCTCTTGCGGATGCTTCGGTTCCGCAACCCTTCCGCGCGCATCCCCCCATTCCTCACAATGTGCGCGAATGGGGCTGCACCATTTGCCATCGCGGGCAGGGCCCTGCCACGGAAATCGCCGAAGCGCATGAGACCACACTCGCGTGGGAGCAGCCCATTCTTCCCGCCCGCTACCTGCAAGCTTCGTGCGGTAGTTGTCATCACGCGGACTTGAACGAAACGCCGCAGCTCTCGCGGGGCAGGGAACTGCTCTCCCGCTTGAATTGTCAGTCATGCCACAAGCTGAACGATCTGGAGCGCCCGATGCTGGGTCCGGAACTTTCCAGCGTCGGCTACAAAGTATCCCGCGAGTGGATTTACAAATGGCTGAAGGAGCCGCGCACGGTTTTGGATAAGGACGGCAACGTCACCGTGAACGGCTACGAAAACGGCGACGAATCGCGCATGCCGAAATTCCGGCTAAAGGATGAAGAGATAGTCGCACTTTCCGCATTCTTGAGCGAGCAGAAAGCCAAGCCGGTCGAAAGCTACAAGATCAATCCCGCAGTCGTTGCCGCTTGGAGCAAGAAGCCTGATTTGTCCTCGCAAGGCGAACTGCGCTTCCGCCAGATGATGTGCACCACCTGCCATCCTCTGGCCGTTACTCGAGCCGGTGAAACCAAACTCATCGGTGGCAACATCGGTCCCGAATTGACGAAAGTGGGCAGCAAAATCAACGAGCCCTGGCTGGTCTCCTGGCTGCGCAACCCCCAGGGCTACCTGCCGCACAACAACATGCCGCAGTACGGCTGGAGCGATGAAGACCTCTTCAAGGTCTCGAAGTACGTCATGAACCAACTCACGGATTCGGATCTGCTCTCCACCGTGCCCAAGCTGGAACCCGCTACCTCCGACGAAATCAAGAATGGCAAGCGCCTCTTCCTCGAAAAAGGATGCGCGAGTTGCCACAGCATCGCGGGCTTGACGCCGCAGAAGGACTTTGGCCCTGACCTGACGGCGCTGGGCGCAAAGAACGCCTCCGAGTTGGAGTTCGGCAAGGCCAAGATCACGCACAACCTTCTTTCTTACATTCAGGCCAAGCTGCAGGATCCCGTTTCGGTGAATCCGGTTTCGCGCATGCCCCAATACACCTGGAATCCCGCGGACCTGGATGCGGTGACAACGGCGCTGCTTAGCCAGACGGGGCCGAAACAAACCAGCGCGTTGCAGCACCTCACCGTGCCAAAGGTGGAAGCCTCTTACAAACCTGTCGGCGATTTCGCGGAAGTCTATGAACGC
>CAYOOS010000059.1:0-9339 GCA_964405585.1 uncultured Acidobacteriaceae bacterium
GTCTTTACTAAGAATCGTGGGCACTCCCGCACCGTTCAGTGAATGTTGAACGAACCTTGCTCGATTTTCATTCCCACCCGACCAGGCCACTACTGTGACCGTGGCGGGGTTCCAATTCAACGGAGGATCAGGCGGAGCTTCTATTGCTTCTTTGTTGAAGGCAATCCGCTCCCGCGCGACATCGGGTTCGCTCGCTGATTGTTCAAAAATAGACTTGAGAACGCGAACCGCTGCAGGGTAGTCCGCACTAGCCACACAGACGGCATACCCGGACTGCAGGTTTTTCCGCAACCCACGAAGGCTAATTGAGTTCCGCCGCAAAATTTCCACGGGAACGCGGAACGCGCCTATTCCTGCTTTCTCAAGCTCTTCTAACAAACGCTCACGGAAGTCGGCATTCTCACCATTCCACAGCGAAGCGAACACAGCCGGGACATTTCGCCCTGGAAGTTCAGCCACCAGCGGAAGCTGGCAGTCACTGCAGGTCGTGAATCCTTCACGATATTCCGTTCTGCAAAGTGGACAGAACATAACGAGGGCAGTCTACTACAAATCAAAGAAGCAGTTCACTTACCCCGTTGCTCTCACCCGAAGGTCATGCCAACAATCTACGAAACCTCTGAGACTTTTTCTGCTTTCGGCGCGTATACACGACCATGGCAACCTCACCAACCCTCCCCACACCCGCCCGCCTCTCCCCCGCATTCCGTTGGGGCAGCGCCGCCGAATTCCTGCTGGGCGCCTCCATCGTCATCGCCCACAACGTTTACCATCGCGTCCCCAACGAAGTGCCCATCCTTTTTGTCCTCGCCCTGCTTTCCTTCCGCCTACGCGACGGCAATTGGGGCATCCTGGGGCTCAAGCGCCCCGCCTCCTGGCGCAACACCATCCTTATCGCGCTGGCCGCCGCAGCCCTTCGGCTTCTTCTGGGCCAGTTCGTCATCGACCCACTCACCGCGCACTTCTGGCACCCCGCCAAACTGCCTTCCGAAGCGGCTTCCATTCCTCACAACCTGAAATACGCCCTGATGATGTTGGGGCTGGTGTGGACGTTTGCCGCTTTCGGTGAAGAAATCTCCTATCGTGGTTACCTGCTCACGCGCGCCGCCGATATGGGTGGACGCTCCAACCTGGCTTACTGGGTTGCGTTGATTCCCATGAGCGTGCTTTTCGGCCTTGGCCACTACTACAAAGGCCCCTCCGGCATGGTGGATTCCGGAATTGCCGGACTCATCCTCGGTATCGCCTACCTGCTCTCCGGCAAGAATCTCTGGGTCACCGTCCTCACCCACGGCTTCATCGACACGCTCGGTGTCCTCATCCTTTACCTCGGCTGGCAATCCTAGCGAGCCGTGTTCACTCTGGCGGCTGGCCTTGTGCTACTTCCTTCACGATCTCGTGCGCGCGGCTTTCGTCATCCGGCATTACGTACAGACCAGCCCGGCCCCCATCGCGATCCACTCGGCACCGGATGCCATTCTCATGCAGTGCCGCAACAAGAAAGTCGCTCGGCTCACCCGTTTCCGTTTCCCAAACCTTCGCGGTGGCATCTTCTTCGTACCACCCCGTTTCATCGCCCGCCGTTGGTGGACCCGGAATGTCCTCGTTTTCCGGTGGCGTCAGCATTGCTGGCAGCTTGCGAACCCGGTCTGATCGGTCTTCCAAAAGTTTCTGCAATTCCTGGCTTCCAATCTCCTCGATGTCGTCCGTTCCGTACGCCTCCTTGACCGCCGCTTCCGCCTTCTCATAAAGCGAAAAAGGCACGCCAATCTCATAAGCGGGAAAATTGCTCAAGTTGAAGAGATGATCGCGCCGGAACACCGTGTTGTGGGCAATGCCTGCTTCATCCAGCACGCCACACAATTCCGCATGCAGCCGGGAATCCTCGCCCTTCCAGAACGAACAGAACGGGTCCTCATTGGGATCGCCGAGGTTTGCAGGAGGGCTCTCGGGCGCTTGCGCATAGTGCGGCTCCCACACCAGGTCCACATCGCAATCCGCGCACCGCGTGAATCCCGGTCGGTACTCCGCTTTGCATTGAGGACAAATCATTCGAGTTGGTTCGCCTCCGGGTGCCCCAGGTTCGATTTCTTACCTGGGTCTTGGGTTCTCTTCTCTGTTGTAGCGCAGGGAGAATCCGCGAGCCCTGCGGTTTTTCTCTCGGGTTTCTTCCTTACTTCTTTGCGACCCTAACCCTAAATCCGAACGGACTCCGCGAAGTTAATACTTCGGCGTCACTCCCAAATTGTAAAACACGAACGAATAAACGTCCGCAGCCAGCTCAATCGCCTTCGTCGTGCTGCTGGCCCCGTGCCCCGATTTCGTGTCAATGCGAATCAGCACGGGATTGTCGTGGCTGGCCGCTGCCTGCAGCGTCGCGGCATATTTGAACGAGTGCGCCGGCACCACGCGATCATCATGATCCGCCGTCGTAACTAGCGTGGCGGGATACTTCACTCCAGCTTTGATGTTGTGCAGCGGCGAATACGCATATAGTGCCTTGAACTCGTCGGCATTGTCGCTGGTCCCGTAATCCGCCGCCCAGTTCCACCCAATCGTGAATTTCTGATAGCGCAGCATGTCCATCACGCCCACTTGCGGCACCGCCACACGGAACAGCTCGGGCCGCTGATTCTCCACCGCCCCCACCAGCAACCCGCCGTTTGATGCGCCGTTGATAGCCAGCTTTTCCGCTGAAGTGTACTTATTCGCGATCAGCCATTCCGCCGCCGCGATGAAATCGTCGAACACATTCTGCTTCTTCAGCTTCGTTCCCGCATCGTGCCACTTCTCGCCATATTCTCCGCCGCCCCGCATGTTTGCCGAAGCATACACGAAGCCCTGCTCCAGCAGCGCCAGCCGCAAAGAACTGAACGCCGGCGAATTCGTGATGTTGAACCCGCCGTAACCATACAAGACCGTGGGATTTTCCCCATCCAGCTTCAGTCCTTTCTTGTACACCAGGAACATCGGCACGCGCGTGCCATCCTTGCTCTTGTAAAACACTTCGCGTGTCTCATACTCCTCCGGCCGGAAGCCGGGAATTTGCGGCGCGCGGTACACCGCCGATTTTTTCGTCGCCAGGTCGTAGCTGAAAATGGTGGGCGGATAATTCATCGAGGAATACAAGTAGAAGCCCGTCGTATCGTCGCGATTTCCCCGCTCAAAGCCGCTCGCCACGCCCGCGCCCGGCAATTCGATTTCGTTTTCCAGTTGCCCGTCGAGGCTGTATGCATAAATGTGGCTGGCCACGTCCTTCAAATAAGTAAGGAAGAGCTTGCCGCCCAGCACATCGGCCCCTACCAGTGTCTCCGGCTTCTCGGCCACAATATCTTTCCATGGAGCCGCGGCATTCGCGGGGTCGTACAGCATCACGCGGTAGTTCGGCGCGTTGTGGTTCGTGTACACAAGGAATTTGTCGCCAACATTATCGATCACGGAGTATTGGTCATCCGTGATCTCGCTGACGATCGGCGTAAAACTCTTTTCTTTTTTCGAGAGGTCGCGAAAATAAAGCGCATTCCCGCGCTTCCCTTTGCCGCGGTCGGAAACCACCAGGATGGCGAAGCGTTCGTCGTCCGTCACTCCCACGTTGTGAAAGCGCTGCGCATTGGCTTTGTCTTCGTAGATCAGCTCGTCGTCCGATTGTGGCTTTCCCAGCGTGTGGTAATACACCTGCTGATATTCGTTCCTGGACGAAAGTTCGTGCCCCGCTTCCGGCGCGGGGTAGCGGCTATAGAAAAACCCGTTGCCCGCCCAGGAAATCCCCGTGGCCTTCAACCATTTCAAATCGTCAGGCAGCACCTTCTTCGTAGCCACTTCCAGGACGTGCGCCTCCTGCCAGTCCGATCCGCCCACCGAAACGCCGTAGCCCGCGTACCGGCCATCGCGCGAAACTTCAAAAATACCGAGACGCGAAGTGCCATCCGCGGAAAATTTGTTCGGGTCCAACAGCAGCTCCGGCGCGCCGTCCAATCCCTTTTGCACGTACACCACGCTCTGGTTCTGCAAGCCGTCATTCTTCGTGAAGAACAGCAATTCGCCTTTGCGAAACGGCTCGCCGTATTTCGGGTAGTTGTAAAGCTGCTCCAGCCGCGATTTCACCTGCGCGCGATACGGAATCTTTTCCAGGTAGCCGAACGTGACTTTGTTCTCCGCCTCCACCCACTTCGCCGTCTCCGCTGAGTTGTCATCTTCCAGCCAGCGATACGGGTCGGCCACCTTCCCGCCGTGGTAGTCGTCCACCTGATCGCCCTTGCGCGTTTGCGGATAATCCAGGCTCTGCGCAAGCAAAGGAGCCGCCGCAATCGCCAGGCTCAGCACAGCAAGAGTAATTCCCATCAGACACAGGTGAATCCGTTTCATGTAGTCATTCCTTTCAAAATGCGAGAAGCATTCTCATAAGTGCTTCTTAGGGGGTCGGAGCTTTGGCTCCGACACAAAAAACTCCAAAGACCGGGCTTTAGCCCCTGGGGAAAGTCTTCCCCCTCGCTGGTCCCATCTATGGGACACGCTACAAGTAATCAACCGCACGATGTCCCATTTGGACGTGTCAGCACCCGAAAGAGTATACGACCAGTCGCGACTTTGCTCCGGGCCCACCCATAAAGGAAGCCTTGACATTTCTAGTTTGTATGGCAAACTAGTCTGCGGAAGGAGGCTCAATGTCTTCCACCCTCTCCCCCACTCTCCAAGCCGAACGCCGCTCCTCGCATTACTGGTTCGAAGACGGTTTGCCCTCCCTCGTCACCGGCGCAAGCTGTTTGCTGATCTCATTCTCCATGCTCTACCCACGGCACCACTCCAGATCCCTTTTCCGTACGGTGCTCACCTTGACTGCCGCTGTTCTCTACGGAGTGATCCTCATCTTCCATCGGCAAATCCTCGATTGGCTGAAGGCTGGAATCACCTATCCCCACACAGGCTACGCAAGCCCCCCTTATTTCGTTCAGGAAGCGGAGCAGTCTCGGGAGATCCCTGCAATCCAATTGCTCCCGGCAAATCCCCTCCAACAAGAGGAGGCCATGAGGATGGAAGTAGACAGAAGAAATGGATTTTGGCTGAATCGTGCCATTGCATTGGCCGCAGCTCTGGTCACAATGTTCATCCGCAATCCGTGGATCTGCGTCGCGGCTGGGTTGCTGATGGCAGCAGCGATGTGGTTCGGCGTGCGCCGCGAACCGCGATTGTCCTGGAGTATCCTGGCCGGGTTTCCACTTATTTGCTTTTGTCTGGCAATTCTCCTTCAAGGCCTCGCAGTCGGCCCAGAGCGCATAGTCTATTTCCTCGCGGGCGGAGGCATCTTCTTTTTCTTCGACGGCGCAGTGAGCCTAATCCGCTTCCTCCGCCGCAACCCACGGCCAAGTTCGCTGCCAAACGCAGGCCAATCCCATGACTGATGTCTCCCCTACCCTTCAGGCCGAGCAACGCGCCCAGAAACATTGGGTGGAAGACGGCTTGCCATCGATCATCGCTGGCATCGGGGGATTGGTCCTGGCCTTCTTCATTCTCTATCGCACGAATGGACACTCCCCATTTAAAATAATTTTCCTTTTAGGTGCACTGACTCTCTACTGGGCCATCTCACAACACCAAACTGAAATTGTCGATTGGCTTAAAACCAGGCTTAGCTATCCCCGCACGGGCTATGTGCGCCCTCCGTATATGCCCGAGGACAAAAGCTTGCCGCTGGACTTCAAGATGCTCTCCATGGAAGCAGCGAATACTGCACTGCCGGAAGAAATCAAACTGGCGCGCGCCCGCAGCATATGGCTATTCTTGATCGCTCTTTCTTTCGTGCTTCTTCCATTTGTGGCTATCGCCTATTTCCACAGCTCCTGGATCCACTCTCCATGGCTCTACTTTGCTCTCAGCCTGTCTTTTGTTGCAATTTTGTGGATCTTGGCCCTTATCGAACATCGGCGGCCGTCGTGGATTCTTGTCTCGGGATTCTTCCTTGTGGGCCTTTGTATGTTGGTTTTTCAACACCAGGCAATTGTCGGGCCTGATCAGTTCGGCTACTTTCTTGTAGGCGTAAGCCTTGTGAGCATTGTCAACGGCGCCGTCAGTCTCTTCCGCTTCCTCCGTCGCAACCCACGGCCAGCCTCGACAACGCCATGAGCGAAAACGGCCTCAAAGATCTATCTTCCCTCGACCGGCTCATCCACGAGCCCGCCCGGCTTATGATCATGACCATCCTCTACGCCGTTCAGGAAGCCGACTTTGTCTATCTCCAGCGGGAATGCGGTCTCACGCAGGGCAATCTCTCCAGCCACCTCTCGAAGCTGGAAGAAGCGGGCTACCTGCTCATCTCCAAGACTTTCAAGGGCAAGTACCCGCTAACGCTGTGCTCGTTGACCCGCGCCGGCCGCCAGGCTTTCGAGTCCTACCTGGCCAAGATGCGCTACGTCACCGGCCAGCCCTCCAACAACTCCCGCTAAACCAGTATCTTACGCCCGCACCTGCTCCCTGCGTCTTTTTCACCCTCTCCCTCGTATTCAAGGTAGTATGAGCGCACAAGCATTCACTCTTATGGCTGCAAGGTCCCCGCTGCTCTTCGCGGGCCACATGACTGACGATCGGCAAACCATTGCTCTCGGCCTGCGCCGCCGCGACCCCGACCTGCTCGACCAGCTCATCGAGCAGTACCAGCAACGCCTCTATCGCTATCTCCTTTTTCTCACCGGCAACCCCGCGCTCGCCGAAGACTTCTTCCAGGAAACCTGGATTCGCATCCTGGAACGCGGCGACCAGTACAACGCCAAATCCAAATTCGAGTCCTGGCTCTTCGCCATCGCGCGCAACCTGGTGATTGACGCCTCGCGCCGCAAGAAGTTCGCCAGCCTCGAGGCCCTGGCCGATCCGGAAACGCAGCAACCCTACGAACCGCCCGACCTTCACGCCACTTCCGCGCTGCAAATGCTCCTCACGCGCGAAAACCAGCAAGCCGTGCAAGTTTCCCTGCTCAGGATTCCCGTGTACTACCGCGAAGTCCTGCTCCTCCGTTTTCACGAAGAGCTGGGCCTGGAAGAAATCGCCGCCGTACTCACCGCTCCCATCTCTACCGTGAAGTCGCGGCTCTACCGCGGACTCGCCGCGCTGAAATCCGCTCTGCTGGAAGGTGCCGCATGAACGAAACTCTTCACCAGCGTGCCCAAAGACTCGTGGCAGAATCTCTTGTGGAAGGTATCGCCGCGCCGGATCAATCCTGGCTGGCGCAACATCTGCGCGAGTGCGCCGATTGTTCCCGCGAAGCTGCCTCTGCTCAAGATGCCCTGCAAGCGCTTCGCAGCGTGCCCGTTTCCGTGCCGCGCGATCTGGTGGCCCGCACACAGATGCGCGTTCGACTCCGCGCCCAGGAAGCCGGCGAATCTTCGCGCGCCAACATGCTCCTCTGGGTCATCACTGGAGCAAGCTGGCTATTGGGTGTTATCAGCGCGCCGCTGATCTGGCGTGGCTTCGCGTGGTTTGGCGGCCATTTCGGCGTCCCGCGTCTGGCCCTGGAGATGGGCTTCGCTCTCTGGTGGACCGTTCCAGCGCTGTTCGCCGTCGCCGTTGTATTGTATCAGCGCGCCGTGGTACCCAATCTAGCGGCCTCGCGTCAGCATCGCGCAGCGAAGACGCCGCGGTGATTTTGTTTTGTTGGAGGCTGTGTCATGAGCATTTTCGCTGTGGGCCCGTTGTCGAAAACGGCAAACCTCCGTCATTCCGAACGGAGTCTGCGGAGTGAGGAATCCCTCTGTTCTTGGGTTTCCTCAAAAACAAGTTTGCAGTGAGCGGTCTAGAAATCGAGGCAACTTATGTCTGACACGTGGAACGATCGTATGCGGCGCATCCGCTTCCGCAGGAAGCGCGAGCGCACCAGATTTCGCGAGGAACTGCGCATCATTCCCAAGTGGCTGGTGTGGACCTGCATCGTACTCTGGCTGCTCGCGCTTATCATCGGCCTCTCCATAAACCTCCACAACTTTGGGACGCACGAAGCCATTTTCCCGGACGATTCCTTGCGCGATGAGCCTGTCCTTTCCTGTTTAGGGCTCGCCGGCATCATTACTCTCGCTGCCATCTGTTTCTCGGCCTCGTTCTTCATGCTTGGCTACGTCTATCGCGACGCCAAACGCCGCGGCATGAGTCCCGTCCTCTGGACACTGCTCGTGCTGATTCTTTCTCCCTCGACCGGGGTCATCGGCCTGATCATCTATCTCTTGGTGCGCGAGCCGCTTCCCTTCACCTGCCCGCAGTGCTCTGCAACCGTTTCCGCGCGCTTCAATTTCTGCCCCAGCTGCAAATACAATTTGCATCCGGCATGCCCGCACTGCCAGCACGAAGTCTCTGACACGGACAAGTTCTGCCCCTATTGCGCCGCGGAATTGGCTCCACCAAATCCTCCCACAGCACTCGCGCCAACCGATTCGGCGAGTTGACGCCCCTGTTCGGGATCTAGCGCAAGGCCCTTTGGGAGTTGCGATTCGCGGATTGCCGGGAAGACCAGCAACACTGTCCAGTTGCAATGATCATGCTGCAAGTTCCACTCGTGGGGTAATCTCGGGCCAAGTTTTATCGGTTAATTGAGGACTGTTCCACCCCATAGCATCCCGGGACTGACAGCAGCCATTAGGATGGGCCCACGGGCGCTCCGAGGTTTCCTGACCTCTTGGTCCAGAGCCATGCATAGTGCTACTCCGCAAGTTGATGAACCGAGATTGCCGCATGTTTTGCCAACGATGGGAATTTTCTCGACGGGAATATTTGCACGGTGCCGCATCGTGTCTACCAGACGCGGGTTTGGTTGATGCAACACAAAAGCGCTAACGGATTCCCGCGCCGAACCGCAAACCCTTTCCAGATCGCAAATAGTGCGTTCCATGCGATCTGCTGCAGCGCGAGCCAGAGCCGCACCGTCAAAATCAACTGTGACTGAAGTGTCCGCACCAATGCCGATCCGGAGAGCGGAAGAGAACGTCCCGCAACAACTCCCGATCGAGGTTCCTATCGAATATCCCTCGATGCGCGCCATGGGCGTGGACCGCCGCAACACAAAGGCCGCGGCACCGTCACCGAATAAGCCGGCAAACTCGGCCGGGACTCCGTCGCTGACGAGCCGACGGCTGTGCACATCTACCGATGTGATCAGGATGCATCCAACTCCTGGATCAGCAAAAAGGGCTTTCGCCACGGCGAAGCAATTCAGCAGGCCAACGCAGGCGCCGCCAATATCAAGCAACCGGCAAGCGCTGGATGCCAGCAACGCGGTGTGCAGCGAGGCCGCAAGTGAAGGAAATCCCAAAAACGACTCGCTCGTCGCAATCCAGAAATATGCCCAGAACTGGATAGATCGTC
>CAYOOS010000059.1:9349-14233 GCA_964405585.1 uncultured Acidobacteriaceae bacterium
CCCACCGCTGGCGCCCCAAAAACCAACCACCCGCAACGCGGTGGATCCCACCACCGGGGTGGCCAGCGCGGCCGAAAGTCAACAAAAACCCAACCACGACTCGCTCGTCGCAATGATCCAATCTACGCTCTCGGCGGATATTTCCGCCTTTTCAAAGGCGCATTCGGCCGCAGTCTTGGCCAAATGAAGTTCATCTTCTTCGCGAGACACTCGCCGGACCGATTCAATCCCCGTGCGTGTGGCCAAACTGCCGGTGGACAGATGGCATTCCTGTTCCACTCTCTCGATGGGAACACACTCCGATCCCAAGGCCGTTCCCCAGCCCGTGAAAACTCCTATTCCCAAAGGAGCTTCCGACTTCAACCCGGTGCTCTCTGTCCGCTCAGAATCGCATTTGATTCCGGCAGAGAGTGCATGCATGACAATTTCGGCCGCCTTCCGCGTCGTTACCGGCGGTGCAGCGCCGCATCGCCCAAAAAGACCGGGGAGACTGCATGCAGACTCGATTCCAAGCAGAACCTCCACGTGCGCCATCGAATCCAGCGCCCCGCTTTCGATCCAGTCACTATCTTCTTCGGGAAGCAATTCCCCAGCTGGCAGAGCCGTTCGCACACACTGCTCAACCAACTTCCGAATGCGAAGATACTCGGGGTCACTCAAACTCATGGCGCCAGCCTTCCGAGATACTGCAAATGGCAGGGCCTCGGCTCATTCCAGCCATGATTTCTTCGGCAGCGGAAATAGCGAATCGAGCATGAACCAGCAAAACCCGTCCCGGTCCGGTCGGCTAAGTCCAATCCTGGCAAACCGCAAAGGGCTTGACCGAATTTGCGAATATACAAGTGAGCCAAACAACTCCTCGAGACGTGATCGAATGCGCGTTTGACCCTCCACCTGTTCCGCTAAAACGGCTATAAACTCACTCCAGTCCGCATCGACCAGCGGCAGACTCTCCAACCTCTCGCCCGATTTCAATGCCACGGACACCCGAATCTTCGGATAAAAATGAAATACAAACCGAATCGACTCCACCTCACAGCCGCAAATGGATCGCTTTGCGTCCGCTGGCATCACGAACACCGCGTCTCCTCCTCGCCGGCTCATGTGCGCATCGCACCCATACATGTCCTTGACGGATGCCGCCACTTCCGCCTGCTTCAAACTGCTCACCAATTCACTCTCGCTGACAAAGCCCACTTTCCGGTCGTTCGCCGTGCCGCGATCCTCGGTGTGCGGCGGCACAGCGAGGGTTGCCCGGAAATCGAAAGCGACCTTGTCGGCGCGCTGGTAGGGGAACCTCATCCACGCATACCCGTGGCGTGGCAATGGCCGTAACGAACGAAAATGTCCCGCGACGCGCTCCAACCCTATGACGCAAAAACCGTCGTTCATCCGGGTGATCTCGCTTACGAGTAATTCGCCCACCTGACATCTCTCTATCCGGAAGTACGTCGCTTTTTCCTGGAAGACTGTTTCTTGTTGTTTATCGTTAAATGACGTACTTGTATATTATACTTCAATTCCTCGCCGCGCTGGCGGAGAAGTTCGGCCACCAGCCTTCGGTGGCATCGCTCGGGCTCCGGCTCGGAACACAGAAGCGCCACGGTACCCTCAAACATCGCCGAATCCAGGCAATCCGGGATCCCGCGTTCCCCCATAAGTTGCAAAAATGCGGCCTCGTAGGCGGGCCACTCGTTCGTCGCCCGATAGGCCTCCCGAATTTCCGGTGTCGGTGCCAACCGGGGCTCATAAAAGTAGACGATCCCGCAAACACGGGCCAGGAAGTATTCCAAGTCTGGATATTTCGCGAAGGCAGAAAGCTGTCCCACTCGGTTCTCGCGAATGTCAATCAGCCGTGTCACACCCGCTTCCGTCAGCAGGCTGAAGAATTCCTCCGCCGTCTTTCCAGCGAAACCGATCGTGCAAAGCGTCGCTTCCATCAACTGTCACCACATTTCCAATTCGCGGGCGTCAATGCGGAAACCATACTTCTTCGATTGCTCCACGTAGGCGCTCTCCAGCGCAACTTGCCGGTCCTCAGGAAAAAGAGATTCACCGGCCACTGCGGCCATCTTATGCAGATTGAGCAGCCGGTCTTCCGCCGCATGCTGCGTCTCCAGGATTCCGCCCTTGCGAATGTGCAATGGCGCGATCCCCGCGGCCACCAACTCCGGGCAGATCATCAAAAAACGGTGGCAGCTCAATGGGTCCTCTTCGGCGCACATCAGCGCCAAATCGCCGCTTTCCAACTCCGCCAGCACCCGTTCCATGCCCACTGCAAATCCTCTGGACTTTCTGCGGGCGCAGTAATCCACCAAGCCGTCGTTTCGATATTCCTTCGGATCTTCAGGCCTGCCGCCGAGCTCTTCTCCCTGCAAAAGATATCGAATGCCGGCCTCGCGGAGTGTTCCATCCAACTCGACCTCGTCAAATTGTGGGTACCTCTGGCTACGCGGCCTGCTCCGGACGTCCATCACCAGCTTGATTTCAAACTTCTGGAGAAGCTTCAGGAATACCCCGCATTCCATTGCCGAGTGCCCGATCGTGAAGAGGTGATGGGTCATGAACTTCGTTGACCTGATGAATGGCGCCACTATAACAGTTTTGTATTTTATTGTAGAGTAATAAATATTGCGATGCTTGGCGGCTCATGCCAGGTTGTCGATGTGCGGAGTAGCCACAAATTCGTGGTCATGTTATAATGACCATAGTCATAAGGAGTCGCCAATGAAGCAAATGCGTGCGAGTGCGTTTAAAGCGCGCTGCCTGAAAGTGATGGACCAGGTGCGCGCCACCGGTGAACCCGTCGTGATCACGAAGCGTAATGCCCCGGTGGTCAAAGTGATTCCCGTCGACTCGCAGAAACCTGAACTTTTCGGTTTTATGGCGGGTGAATTCGTCATTGCCGGGGATGTCGAATCTCCCCTGCTTCCGCTGAAGGACTGGAAGGTCCTGCAAAAGTGATTCTGCTGGATACGCACGCGTTGATCTGGCTTGCCAGTGAGCCCGGCAAACTCTCCAAAAGGGCGAGCGATGCCATTCGCGGGGCGAGCCACGAAGGCGGCATCGCCATTTCCGCAATCACACTGTGGGAATTGGCGTGGCTGGCCACGCATGGCCGCATTGTGACCGGCGGCACACCAGATGCGTTCGTCGAACGAATTTCCTCGCGCACGGCGATCCGCCCCATCACTCCCAAAGTGGCAGTTCTAGCCAACCAACTTCCCGCAAATTATCCAGGTGATCCTTGCGACCGGCTCATCGGGGCCACGGCCCTTGCGGAAGGCATTGCCTTAATTACGAAGGATCGCGCAATCCGCAATTCCAGACAGATCAAGACCATCTGGTAAGCATGCAGGCGGGACGAAGAGGGGACACACCAACAAAAAGTATCGGGGGCGAAGCAAACTCCACCCCCGAACTGAACAGCCAAATCTAACTAGCCGAACCAGCGGAACTTGCTTGTGTTTCGTCCGCGCTCGGCCCATAAAGCCCGGGCACAGGAATGCCGAGCACGCGATAGTACATCGTCAATTGCCCGCGATGATGAATGATATGGTTGAACACCATGCTCCGAAGACAGGCTACACGCGGCATGGAAAAAATCGTCTTTCCACCCGCCAGTAGAGACCAGTCCTTCATCAGGTCCGCATCGCTGGCCTTGGCGATCGCCGCGCGTGCTTCCGCCACATTCTTATCGAACTCCGCGAGTATCTGCTGGCGATTCTCCAGTTTTGGCGGCTGGTAGCCAGATCCGCCGACGGGAGCGTAGTCGAAGTTCTCGGTGTTCAAAGTCATCGTGGCCCACCCGGGCATAGTAGCCAGATGGAGGCCGTACCACCCCACCGTGCCGCACTTCTCGTGGAGCTTCCAGTTCCATTTGTCGTCGGGTAAACGCTCCAGCGTCTTGCGGGTGTTGGCCATTTCCTGGTCGAATTCGGGAAGCAGAGACTGTCCGATGCTCATTGCGATCTCCTTTGCGGAAAGTGGTTGCGAGGCCGGTGCATCATAGGCGAATAAAAAGCGAATGTCAAGCCTATTTATGCTACACTCGCTCCGCCTCTCCGTCCGTCCCTTTCCCCCGCTCTCTTAGTTGCCGGGACAACCGGTGAGGTTACCTCGATCCCCAGCGAGGTCTGCAAGCACCTGCAAGCTGGGATTGACACGCCGCCCCGGAAGGACAGAATGTCCCTATGGCACACCAATTCCTGACGTCCTATATGCAAGATTCCATCGAGCTCTTCCGCTACTACAAGAAACTCGCGGAACGGGCGATGGAGCAATGTCCTGACGAAGGGCTCTTCGCCACGCTCGACGGCGAATCCAACTCCATCGCCATAATCGTCAAACACATGGTAGGCAACATGCGCTCGCGCTGGACCGATTTTCTCACCAGCGACGGGGAAAAACCGGATCGCCACCGCGACACGGAATTCGAGGAGCCGCCAAAATCGCGCCAGGAACTTCTTGAATCGTGGGAGCGCGGTTGGAAGTACCTATTCGACGCGCTGGAAGCATTAACCGACGCCGACCTGACCCGCACCATCACCATCCGCACGGAGCCGCACTCCGTGATGCAAGCCATCAACCGCCAGGTAGCGCACTATTCCTATCACGTAGGCCAGATCGCCTTCCTTGCCAAGCACTACGCCGCGCAATCCGGCAAGTGGACGGCCATCACCGTTCCTCGCAAACAGTCCGCCCAGTTCAACACCAAAGTCGCCGCCGGCCAGGCCTCCCAGCGATGACCAAAACTTTATTCGAGATGGGCAAGCCCGATGGCGGCGAACTCAAACTGAATGACGCGCAGCGCCGCGCCATCACCCATGGCGAAGGGCCGCTGCTGGTAATCGCGGGCGCGGGCACCGGTAAAACCCGCGTCAT
>CAYOOS010000060.1:0-2418 GCA_964405585.1 uncultured Acidobacteriaceae bacterium
CCAAGCTGGATGAACTCTTCAAATTGTTGGAGTCGGCCCCCGGCGGAACCGGTGATGGGATATTCATTCGGAAGTGTATTTACCTTTTGCATATCGCCAGGCAATGCACACTCCGCACTGTGGAAAATCCGGGTTAACCTGACGGAGAAACGCAAAACATGGATAGGAACCAATAGGAGCCCGGTGAGGAATATGATGAGAATGATTGTTGCCCTTGGACTCGCTCTGCTGATAGTGGGCGGTGGCCGCGCCTTTGCGCAGGATTCGGAAGCGCTGTACTCACAGAAGTGCGCGAATTGCCACGGCAAGGATGGAAGCGGAAGGACAACGGTAACGTCGAAACTGGCGGTGCCTGATCTTCGCTCGAAGCGAATCGTCGAGATGAGTGATAGCGACATTTATGATTCGATCGCTCACGGAACGCAACATAAAGAGTATCCGCACGCGTTCCTGCACATTGGAATGGCGGAGGAGCAGATCCAAGGGTTGGTAAAGTACATTCGCGTACTGCAACGGAACAGCCAACAAGGCGCAGCAAAAGGCGCGGCGAAGCCTTGATGACGCCGCACCAGCCGTGAGCCACTGTTGCCGCTTGCATCTTTAGAGACGATTGCAGAAGCGGCACTTCCAACAGCGGCGCAGACCTTCTCTTCGTTTAGGATGGTGGAAGGTTGCCAAGTCAACGAAAGACCGGGAAGAGAATCCTTGAATGCAACTTTCGGGAAATTCGCATGACCACCGATGGAGCTCGCTGGTAGGTTAACTGAGGCTCCATTGCATGCCAACACTTTGTGGAGCCAAGGAGGAATATGACGGATCAGCCGTTTGCTGTTCCGGCAGTTTTGATGATCTTACTCGCAATCCCGCTTGCCATTGGCGTAGTTCCGCGAAACCGCTGGTATGGCATCCGGACTGCCCAGACTCTGTCTGATGACGAAGTGTGGTACAGGGCCAACAAGTTTGGGGGGATCTCGATTCTGATTTCGGGCACGATCTATTTTGTGGTTGCGGCAATGTATCCGACTCCCAAGCCCGCGGGCGAAGATTTTGGGCTCTGGTTGCTGCATCTAGGTGCGTTTGCATTGCCATTGGCTAGCAGCGTTCTGCTTACAGTGAGGCATGTAAAGGGACTTGCGAACCAGGAATGAATGGGAATTGTCGCTAAGTGAAGCCAGCTGGGTGAGGGAGATTCCGAGAGAAATCCACACCCATTGACGCTGAAGGGGATGGCATAGGTACAATTACAGGCGTTTTGTGCAAAAAGGAATTTCTACTGAGTGCGTCCCAAGCGATGAAGATCTCCTTTTCCACCGCCGTACAAAGCGATGCACGGGAACTGGCTGCGCTGCACACGAGTGTAGCGGAGGAACTCACGCGACAATACGGGCGGGGACCATGGTCCGCGGCAACGGGCGAAAAGGGAGTGTTGTTCGGAATGCGGCACTCGCAAGTCGTTGTAGCGCGGAGGGGGAAAGAGATTGTTGGGACGCTGCATCTTCCCACGAAGAAGCCGTGGGCGATTGACGTTTCCTATTTCACGCCGGTAAAGAAGGCACTGTATTTGACGCACATGGCAGTGATTCCCCGATTGCAGCGGCGAGGAATTGGACGGCTGCTGCTAAGAGAAGCGGCGAAGCGTGCCCGGGCCTGGCCAGCCGATGCGATCCGCCTGGATGCCTTTGAAGGTGAAGCGGGGGCCGGTGCGTTCTACGCGAAGTGTGGTTTTCGCGAGGTCGGCCGTGTAACGTACCGAAAGGCGCCGCTGATCTATTACGAATTGGTTTTCTAACGCGGAGCCGATCCATCTGTACTACCGGGTTGCCCTTTCCCATTGCCCACCGGACTTCCCTCTCATCTTCCGGCTTGACGCCCTTGCCCTCTCTAGGGCTAAATCCCCCTTACCTGCACACCGCATAAAGCTGGGGGAACACGCACATGCTTGCCATCCATCCGTGGGTGATCGAGATCTCAAAGAGTGCCGGATTCGGCTTTTTGATGCTGGTGGCTTTGTTCATTGTTTTCTCCTTCCGCGAACGCCTGAAAAGACGTCTTGCAAGACTAGACAAACATCGGCAACAACTCATACTTGCCGTCCCCATTCTGCTCTGGGGGCTCGCATGGGTGATGTTCTGGGAAGCCTCCCGAAATGACTTATTCCGCTGCGTGAGCCGGCTAATCGATTTGTTGGGTTGGGGCCTGATACAAGTGGGGGTTGCTCTAGCGGTGATTGCCTTCGGATGGTTAGCTTATTGGTATAAAGGGCAAAACCAGTTTATCTATGGACTAATCGAGGTACTCGTGGCCATGGCCACGGCGATGACCAGCACCTTCGGAATCACCAGCAATCGCGAGACGTTTACCCGAGTCGCTACCATCGTTGGGTGCGTTTATATCGTCTCGCGCGGGTTCGAAAACATG
>CAYOOS010000060.1:2428-14202 GCA_964405585.1 uncultured Acidobacteriaceae bacterium
AGGCCATTGAGGAGACCAAGAAGCAATAGGCCGCGAGTATCGGCACGTGTCCCTGCACATTGGAATTGCGGAGGAGCAGATCCGAGGGTTGGTAAGACACATTCGCAAGCGGCAACGGAACAGCCAACAAGCTGCAGCAAAGGGCGCGGGGAAGCCTCGAGGCTGAAGGTCAATCAGCCGGTGGTGGGTTCTCAGGTTTTTTTGCAGGAGCGGGTTGTGGTTGCTGCTTGGCCAGAGACTCATCCACGCGTTTCTTGAAATCGCCCTCATCATTATTTCCCAGCCCGCTGTAGGCGGTCTGGACCTGCATCTCGCAACCTTCGCTCTTCTCGTTTAGCACCACGGAGTTGACGCGCTTTGCGGCGAGGGTTCCGCCGATGTTGTACGAGGCGGTCATTTCCGTGTCGTTGATCGAGATGATTCCGTATTTTCCGGAGTTGCGCAGTGTATCCCTCACCGCGCTCCAGAGCACTTTGCAGGAGACCTGATACATCTCTCTGTGTGTTTTGCAGAAGGAAGGAACGGCCACGAAAGACAACAGGACAGCCACGGCAACGAATCGCTTCATCGTGCTCCTTTCACAGGCAGCCTATTCGCCAGAGTTTCAGGACTTCGTACTGTAAATGAGACGTACGCACACTTGAGAAGGATACACCAGAGTGCGCTGCCAGAGATTTAACAGGACACTGTGTTACCTGAGTGCTAACAGATTGCAGGACAGAGCGTAGGGAGTTTGTAGAAGAAGGAAGAGTCTGGGTGACACGTCGCGACGAGACAGAGTGATCTTGCGGACATGGGGCGCAGCGTGCTGCGCCCCTACGACAGCGAGAACATCAGGGGCGAGCGCGGGCACGGGGGAATTTTTCCGCGGCGGCTTTGGCGGCGAGAATGGTGTTCACGTGGATGTGGACGGTGTCGGCAACCTGGCGGGCATAGCCGCCGGCCATGGTTGTAACTACGGGGATGTTGCGCTGGCGGGCTTCTTCAAAGACGGATTGGTCGCGAGTCTTCAGGCCATTCATGCTGAGGCTTAGGCCGCCTAGCTGGTCTTCTTTGTAGGGGTCTGCGCCGCCGATGTAGAAGAGCATGTCAGGATGAAACTTATCGAGGCCCGCGCAGACGGCGGGAATCAGGGCTGCCAGATACTCGGTGTCGCCCGTGCGATCATCCATATTCAGATCCACGGTGGAGGGCGGCTTGTTTGCCGGGTAATTGTTCCACTGGTGGATGGAGAGGGTGAAAACGGTGGGATCGTGGGCAAAGATTGCGGCGGTACCGTTGCCGTGATGCACATCGGTATCAACGACCATGGCTTTGTGGATGATGCCGTCGGCTTGCATTTTGCGGATGGCGACGGCTACATCGTGGATGGCACAGAAGCCTTCGCCGTGGCCGGGATAGGCGTGATGGAAGCCGCCGCCAATGTTGCAGCCAAAGCCATCAAGAGAAGCGGTCTCCGCTGCAACAATGGTGCCCCCGGCGGCCAGCCAGAAGGCGTTGACAAGTTCCGGGGAGTACGGAACTTCCAACTTCATGATGTCATTGGGAGTGAGCGTACCGGTTTTGAGTTTGTTGACCCATTCGGGGGTGTGGACGCGGAGGATGTCGGCGTCGGAGGCGGGTTCGGGGCGAAGGAAATTGTCGGGGAGGGCGATGCCTTCGCTGGAGAGGTGATCGGCGATGAGGCGGTATTTTTGCGAGGGGAAGACGTGAGCGCCGAGGTTGAGGTCGTAGTCTTCGTGGTAGATGAGTTTAAAGGGGAGCATGAGGGAACGCCTTGAGGGTTGTTTTACCACGGACGAGGGGGAAATGCAGGCCCGTTTCCGGGTCCGCGGGGTTGGGATCATAAAGGCGATTGCGACTCACTCATAGTCCTGTGCGAGAGAATAGGGGCCTTGCCACGATCCCTCCGCTGCGGCCCGCAAAAGGCGCGGGCCTCCGGTCGGGATGACAGAAATTGCTTACGCGTTGCCGAGATGAGGTACAGCGTGCTGGACCCCTACAGGAGCATCGGAATTAATTTTCGCGTTCGAGGATGAAATCAGGGAGCGTTAGGAGGGCGCGCGCGTATTCGGAATCGCCATGGCCATTGAGGCAGGCTTTGGCGCGGCCTGCATAGACGAGTGCTAGGCTGCGGGCGCGGTCGAGCGCACCGGAATCGCGTACCAGGGCGACCAGTTTTTCGGGCTGGACGGAATTGAATTCTTTTTCTTCGAGGACGCGGGCGACGAGTTCGCGGGCTTCGCTATGACCATTCTCCATGGCGTAAATCAGCGGCAAGGTGACTTTGCCTTCCTTCAGATCACTGAGGACAGGCTTGCCGAGCTGTTCGCTAGAAGCGGTGAAGTCCAAAAGATCATCCACCAACTGAAAGGCCAAGCCCGCATTGCGGCCGTATTCGGCGAGGGCTTCTTCGTGGGTGTTGCCGAGGCCGCCCAAAACGCCGCCGAGGCGGGCGCAACCGCTGAAGAGGCAGGCGGTTTTGTAAGTGGCGAGCTTGAGCGCATCGTCTTCGGTGACATCCATGCGGCCGATTTTGGCGAGTTGCAGGAGTTCGCCTTCGACCATTTTCTGGGTGAGATCGATGAGGATATCGAGGACGTGGAAATTGCGCTCTTCGAGGGCAATCTGGAAAGACTGCATGTAGAGCCAATCGCCGGCGAGGACGCTGCGATGATTGCCCCAGCGGGAGTTGGCGGAGGGACGGCCGCGGCGAGTGTCGGCGCTGTCAATCACATCGTCGTGGATGAGAGTGGCACTGTGGAGGAGTTCGACGACGGCAGCGAGACGAATGGCGCTACGCGTATCGGAGGGGCGGCCGCTGGCATAACCGTGGCAGAGAAGGAGCAACGCGGGACGGAGGCGTTTGCCGCCGCCACCGAGAAGATAACTGGTGATTTCTGAGACCGGCTGAAAGGCTGCGGCGCTTTGGCGAGAAAGCTCCTGCTCGACCTTCACAAGGTCGACGCGCACCAAGTCAAATATTTCCTTGACCGTGAGAACGGCGATGACTGGCCTCCTGGAACCGCTGCCCTGAATCAGCGGGGCACCGCAGCCGGGGCCGCCCCTGACCGGGTGAGTGGAAAGAATCGCCGAAAATTATCCGCGGTGGCCCGGGCGACTTCCTCTACGGGTAAGTTTCTCACATTCGCAAGGACCTGCGCCACCTCTGCCACGTAAGCAGGCTCATTGCGCTTGCCGCGGCGCGATTGCGGCGCGAGGTACGGAGAGTCCGTTTCAATCAAAATGTTCGAGAGGGGCAAAGCTTTCGCAACGTCGCGCAAATTCTGCATTTTCGGATAGGTCAAATTGCCGGTGAAGGAGATCATGAAGCCGAGATCGAGGCCGCGCTGGGCGTCTTCAAGAGTACTGGTGAAGCAGTGTAGGACTCCGCCTAGGCCGGTGGGCTTCCAGGCTTCTTCGAGGAGACGGAGACAATCGGGCCAGGCATCACGGCAATGGATGATGATGGGAAGCTTGGCGGCAAGGGCGAGCTCCATTTGCTGACGGAAGACTTGCTCCTGGATGTCGCGGGGAGAGTGGTCGTAGAAATAGTCCAGGCCGATTTCGCCCCAGGCGACGACTTTGGGGTGATGGGCTAACTTCGCGAGAGTTTCGAGATGGGCGGGGGTGACTTCCTTGGCTTCGTGGGGATGGATGCCGACTGTCGTGTAGATCCAATCGTTAGCTTCGGCGTAGGGTAGGGCCGCATCGAGCTTTTCCGGGCCGGGACCGGTGCCGATGGCGAGAATGGTGGAGATACCGGCGGACCGGGCGCGATCGAGCATGGCGTCGCGGTCGGCGTCGAACTGGGGGAAGTCGATGTGGGCGTGAGAGTCGATGAGGTCGAGTGTGTTTTGCATGGTTGATGATTGTTGGCTGATATCAGATATCAGTTATCAGATATCAGGAGGCGGACACGGGCGATCAGCGACCGGGAAGCGGCTCGTCCGCATGGATCCCGCTGCGGACGAATTTGCACTCTTGGGTTCCTGATAACCGATATCTGATAACTGATATCCGTAAGCGGCACCTCGAAATTGAGATTCTTCTACTTCAGGCGCGAACCCACTTCTACTTCTTCGAGGAAGCCAGCTAGGACCGGGCGGCCCTCGGGGCCTACGGAGGCGGCGATGATCATGCCGTTGGATTCTACGCCGCGAAGTTTGCGGGGAGCGAGATTGACGACGACGGCGACTTTGCGGCCGATCAGGGATTCGGGTTCGTAGTATTGGGCTATGCCGGCACAAATTTGGCGGATTTCGGTGCCGATATCCACGGTGAGTTTGAGGAGCTTGTCTGCGCCGACGATGCGCTCGGCGGTTTTGATTTGGCCTACGCGCATTTCGACTTTCGTGAAATCGTCGATGCCGATCTTTTCAGGCACTACGGGAGGTGTTGCGGCCGCGGCTGGGGTGGCCGGGGCAGCAGGTGCCGCAGCTGGCTTCGGCGCGGCCGATGCGGAGTTTAGTTCTTCGTTTGCCATGGATTCGATCCTCTCTATTGCTTCAGTTTTATCTACGCGGGGGAAAAGGGTTTGCGATTTGCCAAGCAGCGTGCCGGGAACCAACTGGCCCCAGCGCAAGCCATCGAGCTCGACACCATCCAGGGAGGTGGATTGCCCTAGAAGCGTCCAAAGTTTTGCGGTGCTTTCCGGAATGACCGGATGCGCGAGCACGGTTACGATGCGCAGCAACTCCGCGGCGGTCCAAAGGATGGTGGCTTTGCGGGCGAGATCGGCCTCGGAAGTGCCGAGGGACCAGGGCTGCTCGGTGGTCAGATATTTATCGGCGGCGGCGATTACGGACCAGATGGCTTCGAGGGCGCGCGCAAATTCCATTTTGTCGAAGCGCTCGAGGACTTCGCCGATGGCGGATTGGGCTTCGCTGGCAAGGGCCTCATCTTGCGGCTGGCGCGCGGCGGGCTTGGGTACTTTACCGGCAAAATTCTTTTCGATGAGCGCAGCAGTGCGGCTGGCAAGATTGCCGAGGCCGTTGGCTAGGTCGCTGTTGTAGCGGGTGACTAGGGCGTCGTAGCTGAAGTTGCCATCCTGGCCGAAAACGACTTCACGGAGCATGAAGTAACGCAAGGCGTCCATGCCGAGCATGTTGGCAATGGGGCGCGGGAGGACGACGTTGCCCTTGGACTTGCTCATTTTAGCGGCGTCCATGAGGAACCAGCCGTGCGCCCAAACCTGTTTGGGAAGAGGGAGCATGGCGGCCATTAGGAAGGCGGGCCAGTAGACGGTGTGGAAGCGGATGATGTCTTTGCCGACGAAATGCACATCGGCGGGCCACATGCCGCGCTTTTCGTAGTCGGGGCCGCCGGCAGCAGTGAGATAGGCAGTGAGCGCGTCGAACCAGACGTAGAAGACGTGTGGCTCTTCGCCCGGGACGGGGATGCCCCAGCGAATGGTAGTGCGCGTGATGCTGAGATCTTTCAAGCCGCCTTCGACGAAGCTGATGATTTCGTTTTTGCGGGTTTCGGGCTGAATGAAATCGGGATTCTTGCGATAGAAATCGAGCAGCGGCTTTTGGAAAGCGGACAACTTGAAGAAATAGTTTTCTTCGGTGAGGGTTTCGAGGGGGCGTTGGCAGTCCGGACAGACGTCGCCGGGCTTGGCGTCGTTGACGAAGGCGTTGTCGTAAATGCAGTACTGGCCGGTGTAGTTGCCCTTGTAGACGAAACCGTTTTCGCGGCAGAGCTTGAAGAGCCATTGCACGGTGCGGACGTGCTTGATGTCGGTGGTGCGGACGAATTCGTCGGCGGGAATGCCCAGCTCATCCCAGAGGGCGCGCCAGGCGGCGGCCATGTTGGCAACGAATTCGGATTCAGGGATATCCGCTTTTTTGGCGGCGCGTTCGACGTTTACGCCATGCTCGTCGGTGCCAGTAGTCATTACGACGTCGTAGCCGCGCATGCGTTTGTAGCGGCGGACGGTGTCGCACACGACAGTGGTGTAGGTGTGGCCGATGTGGGGCAGGCCGTTCGTGTAGTAGATCGGCGTGGTGAGATAGAATTTTTCTTTACGTTCGGGCATTGGTGTCTTCAGAAATTACCGCATGTAATCCCAGGGCTAAAGAACGCTTATGAAAACCCGGGGAAAATGCAAAGACCATTTCCTCAGGGGCTAAAGCCCAACAATAGCCAAGCACTTTATGTCGGAGCAGAAGCTCCGACCCCCTACTTTTGCGATTCGCGCCAGGAGTGCAGGGCTTCCTGCATTACATGCTGGAGCGGGACGGATTTCGCTTCTGCCAGTTTACGGCAATCTTCGTATTCCGGGGAAATCTGGACGACCCTGCCGTTGACACGGGCGAGCTTCATGCGGACTTCGCCATAGCGGGTGGAGACGGATTCCCATTCGCGGGGCAAGCAGCGGCGCTGGGTGGTGTGGCTGCGAACGCCGAGGGTGGTGGTTTCCGCGAAGAAGAGATCCTGAAATTTGGATTCGTCGGCAGGATTGCAGAGAACGGTGAGGAGCGTGCCGGGACGATTTTTTTTCATTTGGATGGGCGTGGTGAAGACGTCCAGAGCACCAGCGGCTAGAGCGCGTTCCAGGAAATAGCCGTAGACCTGGGGATTGAGGTCGTCGAGGTTGGCTTCGATGACGCGGATTTCCTCGTCGTAATTCCCTTCCTGTTTCGCGGCGGAAGCACCAACCATCAGGCGGAGGACGTTGGGCTGGGCTTCGAGATCGGTTGTGCCTGCGCCATAGCCAATGGTGGAAACAGCCATCGGAGGTTGCGGGCCGAAGGTGTCACAGACAGTGGCGACGATGGCTGCGCCGGTGGGAGTGACAAGTTCTTTTTGAATGCCCGTGGAATATGTGGGCTTGCCGAGGAGGAGGCGGGCCGTGGCTGGCGCGGGTACGGGAAGAACGCCGTGAGCCATTTTCGCGGTGCCGCCGCCGACATTCAGGGGAGAACAGGCGAAACGCTCGATGCCGAGAAATGAGAAGCCGATGCAGGCACCGACGATGTCCACGATGGCGTCTACGGCGCCGACTTCGTGGAAATGGATTTTTTCGATAGGGACGTCGTGGACGGCGGCCTCGGCTTCGCCGAGTTTGCGGAAGATAGCGATGGCTCGATCACGGACAGGGGCGGCGAGCTGGGAATTTTGCAGGATGGTTTCAATTGTAGAGAGTGAGCGGTGGGTGTGCGATTCCTGGGTTATGACCTGGACATAGGTGGCGGCCATGCCGTTTTTCCAGACGTTTTCTGCGCGGAGTTCCCAGTCGGGTACGTCGAGGGCCTTTAGTTCATTGCGAAGATGATCCAGGGGGACGCCGGCGTGGACGAGTGCGCCGAGGGTCATATCCCCGCTGATGCCGCTAAAGCAGTCAAAATAGGCTAGTTTCATGGGTGGTTCGCTGGGAACGCTTCTTGATATTAACGGCAGAGGGGACGGTCGTCAAACGGGGAGGGTGAAGTGGAAGTGCGGAAGAGCAGATCCCTCTCCCGCTTCGCGAGATCGGAATGAGAATGGCGGATCGGGGTTGCGGACTTGGGGTCGAGCAGTGCTCGACCCCTGCGGAAGCGGGAAAGCCCATGGGGGAATGGGAAACCCAAGAGAAAGCCGCAGGGCTCCCGCCAGAACGCGGCGGGCTGAAAAGAGCGCGGACTCGCCCTGCGCTACAGGGGTGGCGGGGTCCAGAAGGGTTGTTTTGTGGGGACGAATTGGATGGGGACGGATTTGATGAAGGTTTTCAGCCAGGTGGCGCACTCTTCCATGCCGGGCTGTTCGGACGGGATGTGGCCGATGACGATTAGGGCTTTGTGACGGCCTTGCGTGACGGCATCGGCGGCGTATTCCACGGTTTCCCATTCACGGGTCTCGCCTACCATTAGCACGTCTACATCTTTTTGGTTGAACGCTCGCATTTCGTGCTCGAAGCCTGCGGCGCCGGGGCTGAGTGCGACTACGTGAACCTGCATTTGGGGATCGCCGACTACGCGGACGACAGGGGATTGCAGGCGCTGCGCTACAGTCGCGGCCAAGTTGCGGAGGGTTGTATCGGGGAGATGGAAGAGGAATTGGTTGTCGGGGGACTGAAACTTTTCCCAGCGCAATTGCTTGACGACACCGGCTTCGATGCCGTCCGGGGTGCGCTCGTGCCAATGATCGTGGAAACGCCAGACGACCAGGCCGTGTTTTTCGATAAAGGCGCGCTTTTCAGCCCAGACGGCGTCGTTTTCGTTGAGGCCTTCGGGCTTATCGAGATGGGCGTAGAAGGTGGGTTCGTGGGTGATGATCAGGTTGAGATTTTGCGCGGCGGCGCGTTGCAGAACGTCCATGGTGGCCATCATGGTGACGGCGATGCCGGTGACGCGCGTGTCGGGATTGCCGGTTTTGAAAGTGTCCACCGTGTCGGCGTGCCAGGGGACGCCTACGTGGGATTGGATTGCGGTGATGATTTCGCGGGCGGTGGGTCTGGAGGTTTGGGCGAGGGTTGAGAGTGGGGTGAGAAGAAACAGAATTAGGATGGAACAAATGCATTGGAATGCGTGGGAGTTGTTCGTCCTTTTATTCATCATCGGCTCCTGATCGGAAGACTGATCATATCGCGTGGAGGAGCTGGAGAGAAAGGCGCTCGCTTCCCCTCTGCGGCGGGCAGAGACCTAGCCGCGATCCCTCCACTACGCGGCCCGACACGCCTCAAATCGGCGTGGAAGAGAGAGTCGGGCCGCTCCGGTCGGGATGACAATTTCGGGCAGGTGTTGATGACATGGGGCGCAGTCCTTTGAAGATCAGGCTTAACAGTGCTGCGCCCCTACAGGGCTCGACCAGCGGCGACGGCGCTGGACCAGGCCCATTGGAAATTGAAGCCGCCAAGATGGCCGGTTACGTCGACGACCTCGCCGATGAAGAAAAGTCCTGGGACTTTGCGGGATTCCATGGATTTGCTGGAGAGTTCGTTGGTGTCAATGCCGCCTACGGTGACTTCAGCTTTCTCGAAGCCTTCGGTGGTGGCGGGAGTTAGAGGCCACGCGTGGACTCTTTCTTCCAGCGCAGCTAGAGCGGGATTTGTGTAGGAGGTGGGCTTATTGTAGCGGAGCCAGGTTTCCGCCAGTCGCTTGGGGAGAAATTGTTGGAACGCTTTTTCGGCGGCAGCTTGATTGCGCGTGCCGGCTTCGCGGATGGCGGCCGTGGCGTCGCGATCGGGAGCTAGATCGATTTGGATGGATTGGCCTTCGCGCCAGTAACTGGAGATTTGGAGGATAGCAGGGCCGCTTAAGCCGCGATGGGTGAAGAGCATTTTTTCGCGGAAAGATTCGCCTGCGGCTTGCGCCGTGACTTCCGTGGAGACTCCTGCTAGATCGCTGTAGCGCTTGCGATCTTGAGGCGCGAAGACTAGCGGGACCAGGCCGGGGCGGGGCGTGATGAGGTTGAGGCCGAATCGGCGGGCTAGATCGTAGCCGAAACTGGTGGCGCCCATTTTGGGGATGGAGAGGGCGCCGGTGGCTACGACAAGTGCGGCGGCGTGGTATTCGGCGGATTCACAGCGGACGATGAATTCGGTGGTGCGGGAGACTTCGGTTACTTTGGCGTTCAGAATAATTCTTACGTGAGCGGCGCGGCACTCGGATTCGAGCATCTTGGTGATGTCAGTGGCCGCACGATCGCAGAAGAGTTGGCCAAGCGTTTTTTCGTGGTAGGGGATGCGGTGTTTTTCTACCAGAGCGATGAAATCGGCGGGTGTGTAGCGGGCCAGGGCGGATTTGGCGAAGTGGGCATTGGCGGAAAGAAAATTTTGCGGCTGACAGTGGGTGTTGGTGAAGTTGCAGCGGCCTCCGCCGGAGATGAGGATTTTCTTGCCGATGCGGTCGGCGTGTTCGAGGACTGCGACGCGGCGGCCGCGCTTGGCGGCTTCGATGGCGCAGAGGAGGCCGGCGGCGCCGGCGCCGATCACTAAGACGTCGAATGTTTGCGGCAAGAAGCTCCTTGCGAGGTACGCAGATTACGCCTTGAGAGAGTTTAACGCAGTTCCCTGGCGGACGATTCTGGTGGCCTGGGTGAGCCGGAATCTGTATACTAGTCGGCAAGTTGGACCGGTGTAAGTTCACTTAGAGGCGCTTACGAGGAGCGCCCGGGACGTGAAGATGTTCATCGCAAACGTCATCGTACGACCTTAAGCCGCAACTGTTGCGGCCCTTCCTTTTCCTCGTTTCTATCTACTAACCGCTTAGGCTGGCGCACCGCATTTTTGTTTGCGGAGTGCGCATAGAAGGTACAGGTTTTTATGTCTGTGCAGGGACTACAAACCGGCGAACTGTCGGCGAAGGCGGCGACGCCATCGTTGTGGAGTTCGATACGCGAGGCGGTGCGCGGATCGCATCAGGACTTCACTACGGGGAGTTTGAACCGGGCGATTCTGCTGCTGGCGATTCCGATGGTGCTGGAGATGGTGCTGGAGTCGCTCTTCGCCGTGGTGGATGTGTTTTGGGTGAGCAGGCTGGGAGCGGACGCCGTGGCCACGGTGGGGCTGACGGAATCGCTGCTAAGCCTGGTGTTCGCAGTGGGATTGGGGTTGAGCCTTTCGACGACGGCGATGGTGGCGCGGCGGATTGGCGAAAAAGATCCGGCCGGAGCGGCTGTGGCGGGAGCGCAAGCCATTTTTATCGGGCTGGGCGTTTCGTTCGCCGTGGGGATTCCGTGCTTTTTGTACGGGCCGGATTTGCTGCGCTTAATGGGGGCTTCGCCACAGGTGGTAGCGACGGGTGGTTGGTATGCCCGGATTGCGTTGGGTGGCAGCGGTGCATTGATGTTTTTGTTTTTGAACAATGCGATTTTCCGCGGAGCCGGTGATGCGGCGATTGCGATGCGGCTGCTGTGGGTGGCGAACATTATCAATTTAGTGTTGGACCCGTGCCTGATTTTCGGGCTGGGGCCGTTTCCGAAGCTGGGAGTGACGGGAGCGGCGTTGGCCACGTTCACGGGTCGGAGCCTTGGCGTGCTGTACCAGTTTTACCGGCTGCTGCGGGGGACGGAACGGATACGGATCTTGCGTTCGCAGTTGCGGGCGAACTGGGGCGTGTTGCTGCGGCTGGTGAGCGTGTCGTTGACGGGGATCGTGCAGTTCGTGATTGCGCATACGAGCTGGATTGGACTGGTGCGCATCATCAGCGTGTTTGGGTCGGACGCGCTGGCTGGCTACACGATTGCGATTCGGATTTTGATATTCGCGATGATGCCGTCGTGGGGGCTGAGCAACGCGGCGGCAACGCTGGTAGGACAGAACCTGGGCGCACGGAAGCCGGAGCGGGCACAGATTTCCGTGTGGCGCACAGGCTTTTACAACATGGTATTTCTGGGATCGATCGGGGTGTTCTGTTCGGTGTTTGCGACGCCGGTGGTGCGATTGTTCACGCACGATCCGATGGTGGTGCCGCTGGCCGCGGCGGCTTTGCGGCTGTTGAGCTACGGGACCATTGGGTATGCGTACGGAATGGTGATGATGCAGGCGTTCAATGGAGCGGGCGATACTGTTACGCCGACAGTGGTGAATTTCTTTGGGTTCTGGCTGCTGGAGATTCCGTTGGCGTATTTTCTGGCTCTGAGAGTGGGCATGCGGGCTAACGGCGTTTCGGTGGCCATCGTGATTGCGGAAGGTGCCGTTGCTGCGGCGGGAGTGGTTTTGTTTCGGAGAGGACGGTGGAAGGGGAAGAAGATTTAGGGTCTGGATCGGTGGGGGGAAACGGCTAAGAGAAGGCGCCCGCTTCAGAAAGCGGCCGCTTGTATCTTGGCTCCGGGAGAAACTTGCTGAAGAG
>CAYOOS010000061.1:0-13934 GCA_964405585.1 uncultured Acidobacteriaceae bacterium
TAAAATGTAGGATCAGGTCGCCACAGCCCCATTCTTGCTCTCCCTTCCGAATTTCATTGCAAACCATCCGATTCGGATTTCTTGGAGGCGCGAGGCGGAATCGAACCGCCGATAAAGGTTTTGCAGACCTTCGCCTTAACCACTTGGCTACCGCGCCCCACTCGATGGCGGAGGCTGCCTCGACGCAGCCCCGCCATCTCTTTCCGTGAACATCTACTACGCGCTTTGGCAGACCGCCACAGGCACCGGGGATGCCGCGTGAGGATTGTCAATGGGAGCGCCAACCAGATTCCCCCATTCCGTCCACGAACCGTCGTAATTGCGAACATCTTTGTACCCAAGAAGATATTTCAGTACAAACCAGGTATGCGAACTGCGCTCACCGATCCGGCAATAAGCGATAATCCCGTCGGTGCCGCCGATTCCTTTCGAGCCGTAAAGATGCTTGAGTTCCTCAACTGACTTGAAGGTCCCATCCTCATTCGCCGCCTGGGACCATGGAATATTCTCGGCACCGGGGATGTGCCCCGCCCGTTGCGCGATTTCGGAGAGCCCTGGAGGGGCCAGGATTTTGCCGGTGAACTCATCGGCTGAGCGCACATCTACAAGTTGCCCGCGCCTCCGGTTCTGCAAAATGGCCGACACATCTTCTTTTCGAGCGCGGAGGGACTCGTCGGGATTAGCGGCCCGATAGCTTGTCTTGGTGATGTGCGGGAGTTCCGTGGTGGTCAGAAGCCCATCGGCAAACCACTTTTTCCGTCCTCCGTCAATCAGGCGCACATCCCGGTGGCCGTAATACTTGAGTTGCCAGAAGGCGTAGGCCGCAAACCAATTGTTGTTGTCCCCATACAAAAGAATAGTCGTCTCTGGGGAGATGCCCGATTCACCAAGAAGTCTTTCCAGTGCAGGTTTATCAATGAGATCGCGCCGAACGTTATCCTGGAGCTGCGTCTGCCAGTTCCAGCCCACCGCTCCCGGTATGTGGCCCTTATCGTAGGCTGTGGCGTCCACGTCCACTTCCACCAGGCGCAGGCTGGGATCGTTCAAGTTCTGAGCCACCCAATGCGTTGAAACAAGGACTTCCGGATGTTTGTAATCTGACATTTGTAATTCTCCTTTTCAGCAAATCATATTCGATCCCGAAAAATGAAAAACCCACCAACCAGTTTCTCTGGTGGTGGGCCGGTAATTCCGTTTCAGCTGGAGATTACGCTCTAGAGATTGAGCCTCCCCGCACCACCAGAAGACACACGCGCACAACATGTGCAGCAACAACAAATTTGCCGAGTCTTCCGTGGCATAAGGGCCATTGGTGAAGAGTACGCTCGGAGGTCACCTTTGGCGAATGCGTTTTTTGAATTCATAGCATTAACAATTCAATACTTGGGAACGGTGGAATCCACTTCATCCGACCAGGCAAGAATGCCTCCCTTTAAATTCAATATTTTACGGAACCCAGCTTTGTGCAGGAAATCAACTGCCTCGGCGGAGCGCTTCCCGCTGCGGCAATGGGCCACGATTTCGCGGGAGGAATCCAATTCGTGAACGCGCCGTGGCAATTCCCCAAGGGGAATGAGATGGCCTTTCAGGTTGCAGATCTGATACTCGTGAGGTTCGCGCACGTCAAGAATGAAGAGATCGTCGCGGCGATCCAGGCGAGACTTGAGCTCACGAGGGGTTATCTCCGGAACCTTCAGATCCGGGGCCGCGGCTTCTTCACCGCGCACGCCGCAGAATTCGTTATAGTCGATGAGCTTGTGGATTGTGCGATGCTCCCCGCACATCGGGCAGCTAGGGTTCTTTCGCAGTTTGAATTCGCGGAAACCCATTTCCAAGGCATCAAACAGCAGTAAGCGCCCTGTTAGATTTCTCCCTCGTCCGATGATCAGCTTGATCGTTTCCATCGCCTGAATGGAACCGACGATACCGGGAAGAACACCTAGCACACCCCCTTCGGCACACGACGGAACAAGCCCGGGCGGAGGCGGCTCTGGGTATAAACAGCGGTAACACGGCCCGTCAGGCATTCCAAAAATGGTGATCTGTCCCTCAAACCGGAAAATCGAGCCATAGACGTTGGGCTTTCCCAAGAGCACGCACGCGTCATTCACAAGGTATCTGGTTGGGAAATTGTCCGTGCCGTCTACGATGATGTCGAAGTCTTTGAACAGCTCGAGCGCATTCTCGCTGGTCAGTTTTGTTTCAAAGGACTCGATCTCGATATCGGGATTGAGGTTCGAGAGGCGCGCGCGCGCCGCTTCGTTCTTTGGTTTGCCCACGTCACTGGTGCCGAACGTCACTTGCCGTTGAAGATTGGTGAAATCCACTACATCGAAGTCCACTAATCCCAATTTGCCCACGCCCGCCGCCGCAAGATATAAACCGAGCGGAGCTCCCAAGCCGCCTGTCCCGATCAACAACACTCTCGCGTTCTTCAGCTTCAACTGCCCATCCATACCGACCTCGGGCATGATCAGGTGGCGGCTGTAGCGCAGAATCTCTTCATTCGTCAGATTCTCGACAGGTCTTGTGCCTGCCGGAATTTGGGTCTTCGTCGCCATGATTTTGTCATTCCCTCCGCGATGAGTTGGTTTCTCTGCGTACGGTCAATAACGTACCTGTGACGCCTAACTGCAGCATCTGCCGCCCGCAATGGACGGAATAATGTTGATCGTGTCGCCGTCTTTCGTGGGCGTGTTTTCCTGCGCAAGATACCGGATGTCCTCGCCGTTTACATACACGTTTACGAAACTTCTGAGTTTTCCATCCTCAGTGAACAGATGTCTCTTGAGTTCTGCAAATTCCGCGGTGAGATGGCTGAGCGCCTCAGCCACGGACTTGGCTGGAAATTCCGCAGCGGCTTTCCCGCCAGCATGCGGGCGAAGCGGCGTTGGGATCAATACTTTGACGGCCATATTCTCTCCATTTCTGATTCAATACCTCACAGGCGTTTCCGAGCGAATTTCGATCCTCTCCTCAAAATACCCCGTGCGATCCTCCTTCAATCTCCACGAGGTCATCTTCAGCGGCACGCCCTCCTGTACGCTCACAATGATGTAGCTGTACCAGGGCCATGCATGCTCCCGATCGTACTCGCTGGGTCTAGCCGGATGATCCGGATGCGAATGATACCAGCCGATGACCTCCAATCCTAATGCCTGGGCCGCCTTGTCCGCGCCGAGAACATCAAGCGGCGTTACAGAGAACCGGTTGTGTGGAGAGTCCTCCCGCCGGTTGAGCAGCGGAAACAGTTTCAATATCTCGCGCGGCTGCACCTGCGTTTCCTCGGAATCGCCATCGCGCCCCAGTAACGCTCCGCAGCATTCGTGAGGATAAGTCTCCGCTCCGTGCCCGCGAATCTTCTCCGCAAGATCTACGCTGATCCACAATTTGGTTGTTTCGGCCGTCATTCGTCATCCCAAAAACGTTCACTTAGATACTTGGCCGCCGAATCCGGAAAAACCGTTACGATCACGGCACGCTCGTCGGCAGGAATTCGCTTTGCCACGACGAAGCACCCGTACAGCGCCGCGGCTGAACTCGGGCTCACCAATAGGCCTTCTACTCGCGCCAGGCGTTTCACCAGCCGGTACGCATCCTCTGTTCCGACCTCCACATTTTCATCGGCCAGTGTCTCGTCGTAGATCGCTGGGCGCAGCGCACTGGGCATATGCTTCCAACCTTCGAGTCCGTGGAACGAGGCATCCGGCTGTAGACTGACGCAGCGAATCTTCGGGTTCCATTCGCGCAGCCGGCGCGTCGTGCCTACAAACGTACCGCTCGTGCCCAAGCCGGCCACGAAATGGGTGAGCCTCCCTGACGTTTGCTCCCAGATTTCGGCGGCCGTCGTGCGGAAATGGGCTTCCCAATTCGCGGGATTGCTATACTGATCGGGGTAAAAATAATCGTCAGGGTTCTTTGCCACGATTTCATGGACCCGGCGGATCGCCCCATCGGTTCCCTCGTCCTCGGGGGTAATAACCAGTTCCGCGCCATACGCCGTAAGGATTCGTTTCCGTTCGTGGGATGCGCTCCCGGGAAGGCATAACTTCACGGCATACCCCAGAGCCGCGCCGATCATGGCATACGCAATTCCCGTATTCCCGCTGGTAGCGTCGATTATGGTCTTGCCCGGCCGCAGTAGTCCGCTGGCGAGGCCGGCTTCAATCATGCTCAAGGCAGGACGATCCTTCACGGATCCACCGGGATTAAACCACTCCGCTTTCGCGTAGAACTCTACGTTGGGAAACCTGCGGCCAATGTTGGCGAGACGAAGGAGTGGGGTATTACCAATCTGCTCAAGAAGTGAGCGGCGCGCACGAGTGGTGTCCGCCCCATCCAAAGGAGCTACAGAGCCGATCACCGTTGCTGTCCGCTTGCTTGCTGCCACTTCCACTTTCTCCAGGTCCTCTCAAATTCTGCGTTGCCCCCGCGAATCTGCAATTCCAGCCTTTATTGGATGCACGAGTACATCGGCCCGATATTTGGGGCCGACGACAGCCGGGACTGCCTGTCTTGCGCAAAAAGCCTCCGTGATGGATCAGATCGAATTGTGGCCGAGCTTCAGGTTCCAGACCGCCGTAGTGAGGGCGTCGATCTCTTCGCAGGTGTTATACAACGCGAGCGAGGTGCGCACCGTGCTCTCCACTCCGAAGCGCCGGAAGGACAGATTGTGGGTCCACGCCGGTACGGAGCGGTTGCAGGCCCTGGAGTTTTATAACCGGTTCCGTCGACTCCACGTCCACCTCACGCTTACCTCGGCGAGATGGTTCTAGCTGGTCGATCAGGGGTTTGCAATCCTCGCCGAAAAGACAACTTTATCGAAACAACTTCCACTCTACTTGGAAACTTAAAATCGCCGTTCGCGGCAATCTCCAGCCTAATAACAAGGTGCCCAAATCCTTCGTCTGGACCGAATCCGGCCACCAAATTCCTCTTTCCATCGCTCGCTACGGTCGGCGGACGAATGACTCGGGACATCAGACGATGCGCATAGTCATGCCACCATCAATGACCAGGTTTTCGCCGGTAATAAAGTCATTCTCTACCAGCTCTAGAATTGCGCGTGCTACATCCTCCGGTTTCCCTTCGCGATGAAGAGGTATCCTCCTTTTAATGTTGTTCTCTATTTGTTCTGGGGTGAGAAAGTCTTGAAAGGGAGTGCGAATGACCCCCGGAGAGACGCAATTCACGCGAATATTGTATTCCGATAGTTCACGAGCAAGGGTGCGTGCAAATTGCGGCAAGGCTCCCTTGACTACTCCATACGCTAGCGCACCGGCACAGCCTCGAAGGCCTGCGGCAGATCCAATTAGCAGGATTGCGCCTTCCCCTTGCTTGATCATGTGCGGCACCGCGGAGCGAACCAGGCGCATCACCGCGTGAACGTGAACATCGAATGCCCGGCACCAACTTTCTTCGGTAACGTCAAAGAATCCACCCGGCACCGGCCCGCCTGCGGCGTGAACAAGGACATCGACACGTCCCCAAAGGGCACACGTCTCGGCGACGGTGCGAGTGCAACCTTCAACGTCGCCTATGTCTGCCTGGATGTAAAGAGCTTCTCCCCGATGTGCGGCCGCAGCCGCCTGAAGCGTTTCCAGTGATTTGTACCGTGGGTTTCGCCCTGCGACCGCAACACGAGCTCCGCGCGAGGCAAACATCAGAGCCGTTTTTTCGCCAATGCCGCTTGTTCCCCCGGTGACTAAACATACCTTGCCTGCTAGTTCCATTGTCTCCGCCATCTTTCATCGGGCTACTCGTTCGGCTACAACGCGCAAAAGTGAGCCCTGAAATGAATTCACGAGGCCGCTTATTAACGGCTCCTCGGCTATGATATATCAGTATTGGTTTCAGGTCATGGAATTGGGCTACCAAATTCAGTGGTAATATGTGAAGTTGAAATTAGCTCTTTTCTGTCCCTAGCTTCTGCGGACGCGAGAAGATTAAGTGATCAGCAAAACCGCACCGAGAAAAGCCTCGCGCAAACCAGTCCGTCTGGATAAGGTCGGGGAATCCCTTTCCAGCCGTGCGTACCAGCAGATTCGAGATGAAATTCTTAGGGGAGATCTCTCGATAGGAGACGTTCTTTCGCGGAGGCGGCTTGCCAAGAGGCTCAATATGAGCTTCCTTCCCATCACCGAGGCTCTAAAATGCCTGGAAACGGAAGGACTGGTTGAAAGCCGCCCCAGAATCGGAACTCGCGTTCGTGTACCCAACGAACAGGACATCCGAGACAGTAATATCATCCGAGAGGCTCTGGAATCGCAAGCGGCAAGATTATGCGCGCAGAATATGACTGTCGAAGAGAAGATGCAGCTTCGGACCAGTGCCCGGCATCTGGATGAACTACAAAAAATGTGCGCGCAGGAACTTGGGGACCCGCGATTCCTATTCTCAGTACATACCTACCACATGGAATTCCATATGCGAATTGCAGAACTGGGCCGATGCCCGGGGCTGTGCCGTGCAATTGAGAAAGAGCAGGTTCTAATCTTAAACTGGCTCTATGATATAGCAGCCAAACGGCGAACCCAGCCGGAGGAATTCCATTCGACTTTAGCCGAAGCGTTGTGCAGTGGGGATCCGCTTGCCGCAGATATGGCCATGCGAGCACACGTACGATATGGCCTCGACCAGGTGTTGGAGCGTCTCGCCAACTACGATAAAGGGGATGTCTGGCGAATGAAAAGCGGGAATGCTGATAGAAACAGGAAGACGTCTGGGAACGGCTTCGGCATGCACAGCAAATGATCTTAATATCCGCGGTCAAGGAACATTATCTTGCTGCCTTGGAGGCAAAGGCCTGCAGTTCACCTACGGTTTTTTCGGGGAAGGCAGCCTTGCCGGCAAATTCCCAGCCACGGAGTTTGTCGATCGCTAGCTGGCTCCGCTCAAGGTAATGCCGGAGCTCTTCGAGGCCATACTGCCTGGCCAAGGCTCTCGCGCTCACACCGGGCCGTTTCGCCTTCAGCACAAACCACTGTTCCAAGGCCATCCCCTTCTCTTGGGCGACATCCTGATCGTGCTCTCGAAGCAACAGGTCTCGCTTATCGAGGTTGAAGTTTTCATGATAAATTCCGCGATCCAAATCCAAGGTGACACGGCTGACGTTTACACCTTTGGCCGATTCGTAGAGAAGCCGCTCCCCAGTAATATCGTAAGCAATACAATCCGGTGTTGCCGATGAAGTAACAATGTAATAGTGGTGGTTGATCGCATGAGCTTGAAGTGAGCTGCCGGCGGAATACGCGCTTGGCCATATAACCACCTCAGCCTGCTGCTCCGACAAGCGCTTCCAGACCTCAGGGAAATTGGCATCGAAGCAGGTTGCAAATCCCATGCGGCCAAAATCCGCCTCATATACCGCGGTTGCATCCCCGGGGCTGACGGGTGGATTCAGCGCGTACTCCTCCCAGTAAGGAAACAATTTATCGTAGAGACATGCGACATGGCCCGCGCGGTCCAGAAGTACGATGGTGTTCAGTCTCTTCTGTCGATCTCGCCTATCAATGGGAACCACGATATACGTGCGATATTTTGCCGCCAGTGCCGCCATCGCCGTGACCGTTGGACCGTTCAACGGCTCTTCACTTGACGCATTCTGTCCTCGGCACGTTTCCGGCAGGGCTATAACATCGGCGCCTCGCGCCCCCTCCTCATCGACATGTTTTACGATCTGTTCTAGAGAAATGTCTTTGCCTTGAAACCCGATGCTTACAATGCGGACGGGGCGTCCTACGGATGGAGCCGCATCTGCTGCCGATGGGGCCGCAGCACCGCCCGTTTCGCCGGTCGGCCGCTTCTCGGTTCCGAGAGCCGGCCACACGCCAGTGCCGAAGGCTGTTACTCCCATGGCCGCTCTTGTAAGGAATGTGCGTCTTCTCATGTTCCGTTACCTCCTGAATGAACTCGCCTCTTGTATCTCTATTCCCACGCGGGCGTCATTTACGCTCCCACGACTTGGAATTTCAGGCTCCATGCGTAATCGCAGGGCCTATTGTCCACTTGCTGCAGGTTCTCCGGCAAAGTGATTGTTGTTCCTCGGGCAGAATCGAACTTCCATGATAACTCCGCGTGCGAGCCTAATAGACTTACCTTCGAACCAGGCTTAGGCTGAATTGATTTTAGTACAACCTGCATTCCAGGCCATTCGGTCAGGATGGCATAGACGAATCGCGAGTCCTTCGATCGCGTGTAACGAACCGATTCGCCTTCAGACCAGAATGCGCCTTCGCGCGGACGAGTACTATAGATCGCATCGCCGTTTATCTTGAGCCACGAACCCGCGCCTTTCATCTGGCGGACCGCCTCGGGGTGAAACTCCCCGTTGGCGCTGGGACCAACGCCGATTTGCAATCCGCCGCCTTTGGCCACCGTGTCCACCAGACTATGCACAATCCATTTGGTGCCTTTGTACTTTTCGGCATCCGGTTCATAGGAGAAATCCGTGCCCAGGGGATCGATCGTGAACCACGGTTTGTCAGAGGCTTCTTTCGAGCCGGGAACCACGCGCTCCGGGGTGTAGTAGTCGCCGTAGTTTCCAATTCCTCGTACTCGCAGCATCACCTGCGGTTGAAGCTCGCGCATCTTCATCACCGTCTTGCGAAGCTCGGGCCAGACGCGCGGTCCCAGCCACATGTCCAGGCAGATCATGTCAATCTTCCCGTACCTGGTCAGGAGTTCCACCAGCTGCGCGCGATGTCTCTCCATCATGTGGCGCACTTCCGCGTCCGTGGGATCGGGAACCATCACGGCATGACTGCCCACTCTGGACTGCGTCATTTGCAAGTCGTTCTCGGTCATCCACTCTTTTGAAGAAGGCACCTGGAGCGGGTGACACACATAGGGGCGGAAGTCCGCGTCATACCAGTCAGGATGGGAGAAATAAAAATCGACCTTGATGTCCCGCTTATGTGCAGCATCACAAAGTTCTTTCACTGCGTCCCGCCGGAATGGAGTTTCCATGATGGAATAAGAGAGATCGCACGATTCTATTTTCGGGCCTCCTGGGGCTGTCCAATTGGCTCGGTTCTTCACCCGGGTCCTGGTGTCAAACATGCTGAAGCCTTCGTGATGCTTGGTGGTGAAGGCGAACATCTTCATGCCGCTTTCCTTGAATACATCCATCCACCCATCGGCATCGAAGCCGACGGGATTCCAGGTTTTGTAGAGGCTGTTATACGCTTGACGATCTTCGAACGACATACCGAGAAAAGGCCATGACTCCGGCCCGCGATGCCAAATCGAATAGATCCCCCAGTGGATCCTAATACCGAACTTCATGTCTTGGAATGCTTCGTAAGCGCTCGGTGGGGCCCAGTCATATCCGGCTACAGGTGTTTTCTCGATGTAAGGATCATTCTTCAAAAGCGAGGCGGAGAACCCGCGAAATCTCTCTGCTGCCCTGGCCAAGCGCGAATAGGCCGAGCTTGCCGCCAACGCCGCGACTGACGCAAGCCATTGTCGCCGATTCATGAGTGTCGCTCCTGCGAAAATTGCGTTCCCTGCAGGCATTCAAACGAAGCGAAACGGGCAACCACGCCCCGCTAAAGTTCAAAGCGGGGATACCACATGATTCAAATATATCTGATATATCAATGTTGACAAACTGTCAAGCGCTTATTCTCCCCCATGGTGCTCCCATGTTCCTCTGCAAAAGAAATGCGACGGACTGTTCAATCTGTTTCGCTGGCTAAACTGTTGCTTTGGTAGCTCCGGTCGAGATGCCACCATCTACCAGAAGCGTCTGACCGGTTAGGTAACGGCTGGATTCAGAAGCAAGAAATACGAGAGCACCGTCAAGGTCGTCTGGCCTCCCCGGCCGTTTCACAGGTATGCGATCCGTAAGGTACTCCACCCATGCCGCATTCTTGTAAAGAGACTCATTCTGTCGCGTCCGGAACCATCCGGGAGCAAGACAGTTTACGGTCACCCCGTGGCTTCCCCAATCGTCAGCCAGACTCATCGTGAGTTGTTTGATTCCGCCACGGCTGGCGCCATAAGGACCCAGACCGGCATATCCGGCCACGCTGGTGACTGATCCAATATTAATAATGCGCCCGTAGCCGCGCTGGATCATGCCACGCGCGACAGCCTGCGCCACAAAAAACGAGCCGCGCAGGTTGGTGTCGAGCACGGTGTTCCAATCTTCCCAGGTCACTTCCGCAGCCGGTTTGCGAATATTGCAGCCCGCATTGTTGACGAGGATATCGATTCTGCCGAAGTGGCCTTCGATGGCAGCGACGGAGCTCTGGATGCTGTCGTAATCTCGCACGTCGAGCGCGGCGGAAAAACATTGCCGTCCTAGCGCCAAAATCTCTTCGGCAAAGGCCGAGAGCGACCCTCTGTCGCGACTCGTCATGGCAATATCCGCGCCTGCGCGCGCCAGGGCGCGGGCAAAGTACTGCCCAAGGCCGCGACTGGCGCCTGTGACCAGTGCCACCCTTCCCGATAAATCGAACAGAGAGTCAGTCATGAATGCGTCCTCGTGCATTAGGGTTGCAGCACCACCTTCAGCAGCCCAGGTTCACGCGCATAGAGCCGGCGGAACCATGCCGCTCCCTCATCCAGTGAGGCAACCGCAGACAGGAGCGGCTCAACGCGGATCGCGCCACGCGAAATCAGAGATATACATGCGGGATACTCGCCCGCGGACGCGCATGATCCCTGTAGACGAATTTGCCGCGTCACCGTGTACTGCAGACCTATTTCCACTCTAGGCGTAACATTTCCCACCAGCGTAACCATGCCGCCTTTGCGCACCGCTTCAATCGCAAGATTGACGCAGGACGGGATTCCAACGCACTCCAGCGCAATATCCGCTCCCCGCCCCGACGTAAGAGCTCGAATTTCCGACACCGGATCGCAGTTATTCGAGTTGAACGTACCGGCTGCTCCCAGGCTGCGCGCGAGTTCAAGGCGCGAATCGTCCACGTCAATAACGAAGACCCTGCCTGCTCCTGCCAGCTTTGCGGCCTGCAGCGCGAGGAGGCCGATCATCCCGGCCCCAACAACTACGACGGTATCGTCCAGCGCCACGGCAGTAAGAGACATGGCGTGAACCGCCACCGAAACGGCTTCAATGAGCGCCGCATGCTCGAACGGCATGTTGTCTGGAAGTGCATACGCAACGCGCGCTGGAACGGTTACGTACTCGGCAAATGCGCCCATTCGCCGGAATTCGGGCGTGGAAGCTCCGATGACTTCCCGATGATCGCAGAGGTTAACCAAGCCTCGGCGACAGTAGAAGCATTTGCCGCAGAAGATGGTCGAGTCGAACGTAACATGATCGCCTGGACAAAAATACTCCACCGCGCCGCCTACAGCCTCAACAATTCCTGCGGCTTCATGTCCCATGACGATCGGCGGCAGACGGCGTCCGGTGCTCCCATCGTAGCCATGCACGTCGCTTCCGCAGATACCGCAGGCCTGAACGCGAATCAGCAGCCCGTCATCATCGGGTTGCGGCTTTTGCATCTCGACGAGCTCAAGCTTCTTGTACTCAGAAAGAATGAGCGCCTTCATGAATCTTCCTTATGGTACCGCCAGCAGTCCAAAAACCGGGGAACCGGACTGACGGGTGACCCGACATCCAGCGCGAGCGCTTTTTCAATTGCCGCAGTCGCAAATTATGATATATCAGCATAAGTTGCTCCGCAACGCGGCTTGCGATATCCGTCAACTGAGATCAAGAATGCAAGTGCTTATCGTGAATGATCGCACAAAGTGGTGGTTGCTGAGTTTTGCTTTCCTTGCCACGGTAATCAATTATCTCAATCGCCAGACGCTTTCGGTGATGGCACCGGTGCTGCTCCAGCAGTTTCGCATCTCCGCCACCAGCTATTCTCAAATCGTCTTCGCCTTCATGTTGGCTTACACGATCATGAATGGCGTCTCAGGCAGACTGCTCGATTGGTTAGGAACCAGGATCGGCTATAGCTTGACGATTGCCTTCTGGTCCGCTGCTGAGATTCTGAATGCGTTGTCTTCGGGCGCCCTGAGCCTCGGCATCTTTCAATTTCTTCTGGGTGTTGGAGAGGCCGGCAATTATCCCGCGGGCGTGAAGTTGATCACCGAGTGGTTTGCTCCCGAAGAGCGTTCTTTTGCATCCGGCATCTTCAACAGCGGCGCATCCATCGGAGCCATTCTCGCTCCTCCTTTACTCGCGGCGATTATGCTCGCAAGCGGATGGCGGACCGCATTTGTAGTAATCGGTCTGCTGGGGTTCTTATGGCTGGCCGGGTGGCTTGCGATTTACCGGGAGCCGGCAACGACCACAAAAAGAGATCAGGCGGGCCGCCTTCCGCTGAGATTGCTGGTGCGGTCAAGGTTTCTTTGGCAGTTCACCCTGTCGAAGGTCTTTAGCGATCCGGTTTGGTATTTCTACATTTTCTGGTTCCCGCAATACCTAAAGGTTGTTCACTCCTTCTCGCTGGCGGAGATCGGCAAAACGGCTTGGATCCCCTTCTTTACGGCCGCGCTCGGGAATCTTGCTGGCGGTGCCGTTTTCAGCGCCTTGTTGCGAGCAGGAGCCGGGCCCGCGACGGCGCGGCGCGTTGCAATCCTTATCTTTTCAGCGCTAATGTCTCCAGCGGCCTTCGTGGGAGGAATCAGCAGCCCCGCAGCGTGCATTGCTCTGATCGCGACAGCGACCTTCGGGTATAGCGGCGCTCTGGCAAATTTGCTCGCTATTCCCGGAGATGTATTTCCAAAAGAAGCGGTGGCCTCCGTATGGGGATTCGCCAGTATGGGAGCCGGGATTGGCGGAATGGTCTTCAGCCTGGTAACCGGATGGCTTGTCGATCATTACTCGTTCCGGCCGACTTTTGTGCTTTTTGGGTTGATCCCTCTGGCAGCCGCGTGGATAGTCTGGACGCTGCCGCGCAAGCTAGAGCCCGCGCTTCTCTTGCCGCAAACCGGGCTTGGAGTGCCCAACGATCTTTGAGCCGGCGAAGAAGAGACACAGGAACAAGGAGAGCGTACGGCAGTGGGCAGGCTTTTGTGGGATGTAAATTGGCTGAGACAAGTGAGGCGGCAAAAAATGAATATTCCTCATGTATTCGGAGTCACCCAGACCAAAAGGGCCCTTTATTTCATCGGTATTGTTCTCCTTATGGCAAACCTGACTCCGGTTGGAGGGGACGCAGCGAAAAAGAATCATTCACCCCAGCAGAAACCGGCCTTTCCATTGAAGCTAAGCGCGAACCGCCGCTATCTTGTCGACCAGAACAACCGGCCATTTTTGATGGTTGGCGATTCCCCTCAGGGGCTCATGGGGCGACTGACCGAAAAACAAATCGACGCGTACTTCGCCGACCGCGAAGCTCATGGTTTCAATACTGCCGGGTGGATTGATGTCGCATGCGCCGGCCAGGATTATCCCGATATTAAGACCGGCGGCACTGTGGATGGACTTTTGCCGTTCAGGGGATATCTTTCGGGAGGCAACGACTATACGCACTATGACCTCTCGAAGCCAAATGAGGCCTACTTTGCCAGGCTCGACTACGCGGTCGAGTCCGCGGCCAAGCATGGCATTCTGGCGTTCATCGATCCTCTGGAGACAATCGGATGGCTTCCGACTCTGCGTAATAATGGCGTGGACGCAGCTTTTGCTTATGGGCGATACCTTGGCAAGCGATATAAGAGATTTCAGAATGTTGCATGGTTAAGCGGGAATGATTTCAATCGATGGAGCGTACCGGCGGACGACGAGCTAGTGCTTGCCGTCGCGAGGGGAATTCACACGGAGTCTCCGGACCAGCTTCAAACGGTCGAACTCAACTACAACACGAGTTCGTCGCTGGACGATCAGAAATGGGCATCCATCATTTCGTTAAATGGTACTTACACGTACGCCGCAAGCTATATTCAAATGCTTCATAGTTACAATCAAAGCCCAACTATGCCTGCCTACCTGGTGGAAGCGCACT
>CAYOOS010000062.1:0-13888 GCA_964405585.1 uncultured Acidobacteriaceae bacterium
CCCTCGAAAAAATTGACGGCTCTCTCGATCAAGCCGTTTTTCCCCGCTCCATCTCTCCTTACCAACCTTTCCTCGATCTCCGGGCACTTACTTGCCCCCTCTCCTCCGGCATTTCCGCGACAATTTGTTTTACCGGTGACACATTTGAGACCGAGGACCAGCGCAACTGGGGTGACGCCTCTTACAAGACTTACAGCACTCCTCTCAGCCTCCCCTATCCCGTGGAAATCGCGGCCGGCACTTCGATTTCCCAGCAAGTCTCCCTCTCGATCCGCGCAAACCACCGCTCTTTTCCCAAACCCGCGCCGCCTCAGGCAATCTCCTTTGCTCTGCTTAAAGAGGAGGGAGAGGTTCCTCTTCCTCGCATTGGCCTTGGCGTTTCCAGTCTTGTTGTCTCACTGGATCTTGTCTCTGCGGATCGTCTCCGCGCTCTCAATCTCACCCATCTCCGCGTCGACCTCGATCTCTCGCTGCCCAATTATGTTGATTCCCTTAAACGCGCCACACTCCAGGCCTCCCAAATCGGTGTCGCCCTCGAAATCGCCCTCTACCTTCCCGATAACCCCGAATCGCAATTGCGCTCTTTACGGGCCGCTGTCGACGATTTACTGCCCTCTGTCTGCACTTGGCTCGTCTTTTCCGCCTCTCACCCATCAACTAATGGCGAATTCGCTCTCCTCGCCCGGAAATTCCTCGCGGACTTTCGCCCCGCCGCCAAGTTTGCCGGTGGCAGCAATGAATACTTCGCTGGACTCAATCGCTTTCCGCCTCCGCTTGATGGATTGGATCTCATCTGCTATCCGCTGAGCCCACAGGTCCATGCCTCGGACGAGACCACTCTTCGCGAGAACCTTCCAGCCCTGGGAGAAACAGCTCGCTGTGCCCGCGAAATTGCACAAGGCCTTCGCGTGGTCGTCAGCCCGGTCTCCCTGAAACCTCGCTCCCATCCAGACGTTGCCGAGCCCTTCTCCTCTAGGCAACCCGGCCAACTCCCTCCGCAAGTTGATCAACGTCAGACGTCTCTTTTCGGTGCGGGATGGACTCTGGGAAGTCTCAAGTACATCTCCGATGCCGGCGTCTACAGCTCCACCCACTACGAAACACTCGGTTGGTGTGGAGTTATGGAGACACCTGATGGTTCGCCACTCCCCGAACTTTTTCGCTCCACTCCAGGTGCCGTTTTTCCTCTCTATCACGTGTTCGCCGATTTTTGCGCCTTCGCTGGTGGCGTCGTTCTCTCCACTTCTTCCTCCGCCCCTGCTGAAGTCACCGGTCTCGCGCTCAACAAGGGTGGTTGTACCCGCATCCTGCTTGCGAATCTCACTTCTTCACAGAAACTTGTGCAGCTTCACGGCCTTGATTTTGCCTCTGAATTTCGCATTCGCTCTCTCGATGAAGAATCCTCCGCTTTTGCCGTACTCTCTCCGGAACAATTTCGCTCCGCACCGGGGCAACTTCTGAAAGGGAAGGGAAGCGGCCTTGAACTGGAATTACTGCCGTTCGCGGTAGTTACTCTCGACCCCGCCTGAAGAAGAGTTCAGGCGAGAGATTGTTTTGAATGGAGTGCAGTCCTGAAAGAGCGTTGAACGGAATGACAATGAAGCTCGGTATCGGCACATACGCTTGCATGTGGTCCATCGGATTACCCGGGGCCCAGCCGTCGAATCCGATGGACGCGTACGCCTTCTTGACGAAAGCCAAGGAACTCGGCCTCAGTCTTGTTCAATTTGGCCCCAATCTACCCCTCGATCATCTTCACGATTCAGATCTTGCACGCCTCTTCGATTACGCTCAGCGCTCCGGAATTCAAATCGAATGTGGCACGCGCACCCTTGAACCTTCTCATCTTCGGAAGCAAATCTCCTTGGCTCACCGCCTCGGTGCTTCTCTCCTCAGAACGGTTCCCGATTTTGAGGTCGGCGCTGCTCCCTCTCCGCGCGAACTTGCCGCCACCCTCGCCGTCATATTGCCTGATCTCGAAAAAAATCAAGTTCGTCTTGCCATCGAAAATGGGAATATCCCCGCGCGGGATCTATCGGAGTTGCTGGAGATTCTTGGCAGCCCCTGGATTGGCGTCACTCTGGACACCGCTAATTCCCTGGCGATTCCGGAAGGCACGCAGCACGTCGTCTCAACTCTCGCTAAATACGCATTCAGCCTTCATGTAAAGGACTTCGTTGTTTCTCGCGCCTGGCACCGGATGGGTTTCCTCGTCGAGGGGCGTCCCGCCGGTAAAGGGCAAATGAACATCGCTTGGATCTTACGGGAATTGAAAACCGCAGGTGCGGAGCCCAACGCCATTCTTGAACTCTGGCCGCCTCAGCAGTCTTCTTTGCAGGCGACCATTGCCCTTGAGCAGGCTTGGGCTGTCGAGAGCATTCGCTATCTCCGGGAATTCATGCCGGTCTAAACCGGGAGTTTTGGAAAGGATGAATTGTCATGGTGCAGACAGTCGCTATCGTTGGGGCCGGCGGGAAAATGGGAAACCGCGCGGTGGAAAAGCTCAGCAATCTCCCTCGTTATCACGTGCTTGCTTGCGAAAGCGATCCTTCAAAGGCTGAGGCCTTGGAGAAACAGGGTTTTCAGGTCACCCCGGTCGATGCCGCCATCCCTGTGGCCGATTTCGTTGTCCTCGCAATTCCTGATGCCCTGATCGGCTACCTCGCTCGTCAGTTCGTCCCTTCGATGAAACCAGGAGCAACTCTTGTCATGCTCGATGCGGCCGCCGCTTACATCAATGATCTACCCGAACCTCGCGGCGTTACCTTAATGCTCACTCATCCCTGCCATCCGCCCTTCTTCACCGAGCAGGCTACTCTCGAGGCTCGCCACGACTACTTTGGCGGTACGGCCGTGCAGGACATCGTCGTCTCGCTCGTCCACGGCTCCGAATCTCAATTTCAGGAAGCCACGGAACTTTGTAAAGCCATGTTTGCTCCCGTCAAGACGGCGCACCGCGTCACACCGGAACAAGCCGCTCTCCTGGAACCCGCCATGTCCGAAATTGTCGTCGCCATGGCTGCTTGTCTAATGAAAGACTCGCTCGATGTTGCTCTGGAAAAAGGGGTTCCACCGGAAGCAGCTCGCGCCTTCATCGCCGGCCACGCTCGCATTGCCATGGCTATCGCTTTCGGTGCCGAAAAATCTCCCTTCTCCGATGCCGCAAAAATCGCCATCCAGTGGGGTACCCGGGAAATCATTCGCCCAGACTGGCGCAAGGTCTTTGAACCTCACGTTCTTCGTGACGCCATCCACGCCATGCTGCGCACCAACAACAACTGACACGGCATTTCCTCAGTCGAGCGTTTCAGCCCGCAGAGTGGGATCGGCCTCATCGTGACAATCGCAGCGCGTCAATCCAGACCGTTTCTTTCCCCGCAAACCGCACTTGTATTCTGTTTTCGCCGGCGTGCAATCGTGCAGGGAAGCTCTCCCATCCGTATGCGCGTAGCCCCAGTTTGATTGTGGTCGCCTGAGTATCGTTGATCTGTATTTGTACCGGCTGCTCTCCTCCGGCGGATCTGGCGTAGAAGAGTGTCACGTTGTAAATACCTTCCTCTGGCACATCCATTTTGCGGAAGATTAGCGTGCTTGCCGTGCCATCCGCTTGCGCCGCCATCGTTATGGCATACCCGCTCGAGCATTCGCCGCAGTTCACCAGCTTCGTGTTTCCCTTCCTCTCATTCCCCGGCCATTCCGCTTCATAAACCGGGGATAGCTTCCACGAAAATTTGCCGGACACGCGCACGAGAGTTGATCCGTGGGGAGGGAGGTCCGTCGCGAATCGCCTCTGTAACTCACCCAAATCCTTATGTGTCGAAAGATCGCGAACTGTCGCTGTCTCTTGTAGCCCCAGGTCACTCCAGCGAACCTCGGCATTCGCTTGCAAATCCGTCAGGTTCAGCAGCAGCACTGCCTGTTCTCCGCTGGTCTTGCTCCTCAACGGCTTTGCCCAAATCTCCACTCCCGGAGCATCTTCGGACACCTTGCGGGGTCCCGCTCCCAGCGGGTCCTGGTCCACCGCGATCACTTCCGCATTCATCAGGATCGCGCGCGTCTCACCGTCCAGTGTGCTGACGTCCGTTCCCACCCACAATGGCGCCGCGGAAATCGCCCACATCAGGAAATGTGTTCGAGCTTCCGTTGCGTTGATGCCCGGCACGCCCACTTCCAGCATGTCCGGATCGTTCCAGCTGTTCGGTCCAGTGAATACGGAATGTCGCGCGTTGGATTCGAAATTCCCCACGATTTTCGTCCAATCGCAGTGATTCTTTTCCCAACTGATGTCCTGGTCGGTGCGCCAGACTTGCGCGATCGACTGCCCCCATTCCCATGGCTGTTCATGTCCCCAGGAACAGATGTAAAGCAACATCGGCCGCCCCGTTTTGCGAATGCCGTTCGCCATGCGCGCGTAGAGCTCTTTGCCGGTGTGATTCGCCGGCAAGTTGCAGTAATCCACTTCCACCAGGTCGAATCCCCAGGCAGCGAACGTCCGTGCATCCTGGTTTTCATGGTCATAGCTGCCCTGATACTTGGGGTCGTTAAAACAAGTGTTGGGTCCGACATCCGTGTAGATTCCCGCCAGCAAACCACGCGCGTGGATATAATCCGCAAGAAACTTCAGCCCGTGGGGGAAGCGTTTCCCATCCGCAACCAGTTCGCCTGCGGCATTGCGTCCCGGTGCGATGCATTCCTGCACAATCAGGTACTGGTATCCCGCGTCGCGCATGCCACTTGCCACAAGTGCGTCCGCCTGCTGCATGATCGTCCGTTCATCGTAGTCGCAGAAATACCGATTCCAATTCGCCCATCCCATCGGCGGTGTCGGTGCCAATCCAACTTCGTGCGAATCGCGTTGTTGCGCGGACGCCGGTGCCAGGAGTGCCGCCACTGAACACGAAATTGCCATGGCCAAGCCAATACAACGTAGTGTCGCTGAGTATTTCAAATCACTACCTCCCTGCAAGAGGAGCACAATTGGATTTTCTCCCGCAGCAGCAATGTTCCTTCCAGAGAAAACCCACAGCTCTTTGATTCCACGCCGACTATAGTTTCGTCATTCATTCAATTCTGTGAAAACTGAAGCTTTTCCTCCGAGAATATCCGCCCCTGACCTTTTTCCCCATTCTCTGTCCGCTCACGCTTCACGATGCTTTTCCCGTATTTCACTCACAAACCCTTATAGAATCCTGGATCTCCCACCAGTACACTTCCTTTGCCTCCATCATGCGCCTCTTCCTCCGTAACTCGATGCCTTCCGTAATGCTTTTTGTTCTCAGTTCAGCTCTGCCTCTTCTCGCGAAGCAGCCTCCCTGTCAATCTCCCCCACCCAATACCCCAGCTCAACATCTCGCCACCGCTTCCTGTCTCGCTTCCCATCGCCTCTGGGCTCTCGCCGATCAGGAGGTCCGCCTCTACCGCCTCGTATATCCTTCTTCCGTTGACGGTGCTGTTCTCCAAGCCCGCATTCTCCTCGAGCTGAATCTCGCCCCTGACGCCACCGGCGTCCTGGACCGCGTTCTGGCATTCCATCCGCACGCTGTCTCCGTCCTGTCTCTCTATGCTGGCCTTTCCGAAACTCTGGGCGACGCGCCCCGTGCCGAGCAACTTCTCATGCAATGCACCAAATACGCTCCCACAAATCCTGAAGTCTGGATTCGTCTCGGCGACTTTTATCTCAAAAACGGTCGCAAAGGTGCCATTTCCTCTTTCCAGCGCGCCCTCGCCATTCAGCCAAACAATCCCCTGGCTCGCTCCGGTTTAGCCTCTGCCTTTTCCAATTCCGGTGACCCTCACCGTGCCAGCGCCGAATTTCATCGTGCAGTCGTTCTGAATCAACACACAAAACCGCCTCAGCCGCTCGTGGAATTGCGTTTCGCCGATTTCCTGCGCGAACAGGAAAAATACCAGGAGAGCCTCATTTATTACGATCTCGCCGTCCGCGAAGATCCAGCGCTACTCGACGCCCGCTTCGGCCGTGCCCTCTCCCTCGTCAAACTCCAAGAGTGGGATCTCGCCGAACGTGATGCCATCCTCTGCGCGCAGGACCCTGACAAGCAAATCCCCGCCCTCACCCTCCTCCTCAAGATTTATCAGGAGCACGGCAAGCCCGATCAGGTCGCCGAATGTGCAAAAAAGTTGGAACTCCTATCGAATTCCAACATCGCGGCCAAAACTTCAGGGAATCAGATCGCGGCCCGCCTCCGCGAAGCCCATCTGCTCGAAAACGATCACAAATCCTCCGAAGCCGATGAACTCTACCAAAAACTCCTCGTCGATCATCCCGAAGTGGACGCCGCCTGGCTTGGCCTCGGCATCTCTCATGCCAATCTCAGTCTTGTTGATGCCGCCGATTCCGATTTTCGGCGCTTCCTCTCCTCCCACCCCGATTCACCCTCGGCCCATCTCTACCTCGGCAAAATCCTACTCCGAAAAAAACGGCCGGAAGAAGCCCGTCGCGAACTTCTCCAGTCCAAACAGCTCGATCCTCTTCTCCTTGAAGCCCGTCTCGGCATTGCTGCATCCTTCATCACCCAAGCTCGTTACTCCGAGGCCATCGCCGAGTTGCGCGCCGCCGAAAAGCTTCCTGCTCATCCTCCCGAACTCCGCCTCATGCTGGCCGAAGCTCTCTACAAGAATCTCGATTCGCCTGCCGCTCTCCGCGAACTCGAACTCCTGCTCAAAGAAGATCCCGTCAATCCTCGAGCTCTTCAAATGCGCTCCTCCCTGTTCCACGCCGAAAGCGCTCCGTAACTCTCGGCCGAAAGGCTCCAGTCCGTCTGGTGTTTTTCTTAGAATTTGCTCCTGCATTCTTACAGATTTACTCTCCCCTTTGTCCTACCCTTAGCTAACCTCCGCCCCTCCAAGTGGTACCCTGATTGTCGAGGAGGGTACCACAGGGCCGGTAGGCAAACCGGCATTCAAGTCCCTTTGAGGTCTGAACCCCTGCGCACCGCACCGAACGCGTCTGTAATCGCCCTCCTGCTTTGCTGTACCTGCGCCCCCTCCCTTCGAGCGCAGCAATCATCTCTCTCTCCCACACCACCTGCTCGCCCTTCCTCTCAGCACTCCTCAAAGCAGCCTGTCGATTATGTTGACCCCAACATCGGTGGCATCGGCCATCTCCTCACATCCGTCTATCCCGATGTACAGACGCCTCACGGCATGGTCCAGATTGCCCCCGTTCTTGGACCCGGCGCCACCGACGCCTACGTCGGCGGCAAAATCTTCGACTTCTCTGCCGGCACATCCATCCTGACTCCTACCTCCGGCGCCATTGTTCTATCCCCCGAACAAAACGCCTCCGAAATTGATCATGACAAAGAGTTCGTTTCTCCCTACTACGCCTCCTATATCCTCGATGACTTCGGGATCCGCGCCGAATACACCGCTGCGCCGCATTCCGCCTTTTTCCGCTTTCACTTTCCCGGGAGCGCTCCTTCCCATCTCTTCTTCTCTTCAACGGGCTCTGTCCAGTACGAACTCCCTAGCTCCTCGATTCTTCAAGGCGTCGAGGAAGTCTCCGGCGTGCACACTTATGTCTACGCGGAATTCTCCCAGCCCTTTCAATCTCATTCCGCGTTCGAAGCCAACAAACTTTCCCCCGGCCTCTCCAAAATCTCCGGCAAAGACGCTGGCATCGTCCTCGATTTTGGCTCCCAGCGTGTTGTCGTTGGTGCGCGCATTGGCTTTTCCTATATCAGCGTCGCCCAAGCCAAACAAAATCTTGCCGAAGAGATTCCCGCCTGGAATTTCGATCAGGCTAAGAATCGTTCTCGCACCGCTTGGAATCAGGTTCTCAGTCGCATCCTCGTTCAAGGCGGCTCCGAAGAGCAAAAAACAATTTTTTACACCGCCCTTTATCGTTCCCTCCAGTACATGAAAGATGTCACCGAGGATGGCCGCTATTTCGGCCCTTACGATCACACGGTTCATTCGGCCGAGGGCCATCATTTCTATATCGAGGACAACCTCTGGGACACCTACCGCTCCCGCCATCCTCTCCAACTCCTCATCGAGCCCGAGCGCCAGGACGACACCATTCGTTCCTATGTCCTCATGTACGCGGAGTCCGGCTGGATGCCGCATTTCCCTTACATGCGCGGCGATCTTGTCTACATGATCGGCAATCACGCGGCTTCCATGATTGCCGACAGTTACTTCAAGGGTCATCACGATTTTGACGTTGAGAAAGCCTACGAAGGTCTGCGCAAGAATGCTTTTGAAGCCACCATGCTTCCGGATCGCCGCGGCCCGATCTCCGAACTCGAACGCTTCTACTTTCAGAACGGCTTTTTCCCCGCCCTCCAGCCCGGAGAAAAAGAAAGTGTCGCTGCCGTGAATCCCGAAATGCGCCGCCAGGCTGTCTCCGTCACGCTCGAAACTGCCTATGACGATTGGAACATTGCTCGCCTGGCCCAGGCCCTTGGCAAAAAGGAAGACGCCGCCCTCTTCAGCAAGCGCGCCCTCAACTATCGCAACGTTTTCAATCCCGCCACTGGCTTCATGGCTCCGCGCACTTCAGATGGGCAATTCATTCCAAACATCAATCCCAAATGGGCTGGAGGCCAGGCTGGCCGCGACTACTACACGGAATGCAATGGCCTCGTTTACACCTTTCACGTTCAGCATGATGTCGCCGGGCTCATCGATCTCATTGGCGGACGCCAGAAATTCATCGCCCGTCTGGACTCGCTCTTTTCCGATGGCTACGATGGCCAGCTAAAATTTGTTTTCCTCTCTCAATTCCCCGATTCCACCGGACTCATGGGCCAATACCCCCAGGGGAATGAGCCCGCCTTCCACATCCCTTATCTCTACAACTACGCCGGCGCTCCCTGGAAAACGCAAAAGCGCGTTCGCGATATCATGCGCGCGTGGTACGCCGCCAAACCCCTCGGCATTCCCGGCGACGATGACAACGGCGCCACCTCCTCCTGGTACGTCCTCAGCGCCATGGGCTTCTACACCGTTTCTCCCGGCCGTCCCGTCTACGACATCGGCAGTCCCATCTTCCGCGAAGTTCAGATCGATCTCGGGGCAGGGAAGCGCTTCCTCATTCAAGCCCCCAATGTCTCCGCGCTGAACAAATACATTCAATCCGCCGAGCTCAACGGTCATCCCCTCAACAAGCCTTGGTTCACTCAAGCAGATTTGGCAAATGGCGGTACCCTCGTCCTCCACATGGGGCCCAACCCCAATAAGCAGTGGGGCAGCAGCGAGGCAGCCGCCCCTCCTTCATTCTCGCGCGAGGACTAAAGTCCCGGATGAAATGCCGATTCAACACTGAGTTCGAGCCTGCTCTTTATATCGTCTGGATTCTTCATCACACAACAGGACTGTCCCATCTAACCAGGAGATCACCATGAGTTTTTCTAGGCGCAAGTTTATCCAGACGAGTGCGGGCTTCGCTTCTCTCTCTACAATCGCCCCTGCCTGGCCCGCGTCCCCAGTCTCTCAGTCCGTTCCTCCCGCGCCAGGTTCGCTTGGTTTTGCTCGCAGCGTCGATCGCATCACTATCTCTGGTCAAAACGGCATCGTCGTCGAGTTCGTCCTAGAGGAAAATCGCGTCAAAGGCATCGGCGCAGTCGCTCTCAACGGCAAGCCCCTTCGCAATCCTTCCGAGTGCATTTGGCCCGAAATCGCCACGCCCTATGGCGCCGAAGTCGTCCACTTCGAATTAGAGAATGTTCGTCAGGAAAATGGCGCTGTCATTGTCTCCACACGTCCCTTCGTCCGCGTCATTCATCGCATGGAATGGACCGAGCACGCCATGCACCCCCTCATCAACACCACTTCCTGGACCAAAGAGCCCTTCAGCCCCGAAGGCAGCCGCCTCGATTGGATTCTCCGCGAAGTCAACGAATCCTACGACAATCTCCCCTACGCCGGTTTCTCCTACTCCTTCCATTACCAGGGCCCGGGTCATCCCATCTATCAGATCGAAGACAAGGCCACCTGGGAACTCGGCGGCAATATTGTTGGCAACGGCTTCATCATCCGCGGCGCCAATCTTCCTCACACCCGTTTCGCGCCGGATACCTCTCTCTATTCCGGTTGGGATTTTCCCGGCATCGCCAATCCCCACGTCTTTCAGCACAAGCCGCTCTACACACAGATGCAAGGTTTTACCTTTCAATACGACAATGCCCACACCCTGCTCACCGTTCACGAGAAGCCATCCCACGTCCGCTCCCTCTACCAGCGCTTGCCCGGCCAGCCTTTCCTTCTCCATTTCAATCAATTCTGTTTCGACCTTACTTCCGAGCACACCACGCCGGCGCGCAAGATCCTGGTCGCTCCACGCAAGCAGAGCGCTGAAACCGTTCTCGTCAATCACTACCTGCGTGTCCGCGATGTCCTTCAGGAACAGCACCGCCGGCACTATGGTCTCCGCTACGACAAGACACGTCCCGCCGCTCATGCCGAAGCCAACGGTCTCGGCATCATGGACCGCTTCCATTCCCTCCTTCCCGATCTGAAAGCGTGGGGCTTTCACCGTTGTTTCATCATGCCCATTTGGCGCAGCCCGGATAGCGACATCAATCCGCTCTTTGAAAAGCAGAAGGACCGCTTCGGCGTTTTTGGCAACCTCTGCTGCCCCCTCGAACTCGAAATTGCCGATTGCTATGGCGGCTGGGATGGTTTCGGCAAACTCATGCAGCATGCCAAGGCGCTCGATATCGAGGCCTACATCTGGCACGCTTCCCACTTTTCTTCCATCACACCGCTAACCAGCAAAATCCCCGATCTGTTCTGCCGCGATGTCAACGGCCAGTTCAACCGCAACAACTATGGCCACGTCCTCTGGGCCGTCAATCAACGCAGCCCGCGCTATCAGGAATACCTCATGGCCTGCTATCGCAAAGCCAAAGCCCTTGGCCTCAGCGGCCTTTTTCACGATAGTCACTTCAATCTCGCCACCGACACCATCAACTTCCTTCACATCGACTACTACAAGGAAGGTCCTCCATTTCCGGACATAGACAAGTTCACTCTCCCCTCCGATCGCCAGGAATCCGATCGCATCGAATCCATGCACGACACCTCTCTCGATTTGCAGCGCCGACTGCAAACGGAAATCGGCCTCTTCTATCAGGTGGAATCCGAAGGGGCTCTCGGAACTCCCCAGACGCACCCCGACTACAAATTCATTCGCGGGAATGAATTTATCTTCAGCAACATGGAATCAGGATTGGAAACCAACGAAGTTGCGCCTTTCGGCGACGATTACTTGATGGCATATTTCCGCGGTCTTTCTGTCCGGCTGATCTACACGCTCCAGATTGACCCCAATCTTTACCCCGATCCCAAGTCCATCTCCCCATGGTGGAATCCGCAAACCATGGTTCCACTCATCAAAGCCTTCAACAAAGTGGAAGAGCACATGGATGAAATGTGGGTTCTGGAAGAAGATCGCGGCATCCTCTGGAAGGGGCAAGCCGCCGATGTTCTCTTCGCCTATAAGGAGTTCGAGTTTCCCATCGACGGCATGAAGAAAGTTTTCGATGCAGTCTCGGGCAAGAAACTCGAGGCCAATGCTCACCTGCCCGCAAAGAAATTGACGATTTATCTTATTGAGCCAGCCTGAATATTCTTGTGTAGTTCAGAGAAAGGCACATCATGCAGCGACGCGATTTTCTTCGGGGCAGCCTACTTACTCTTCCGGTTCTGCCGCAAGCTCATCGGACGTTTCTTGCGACTGCGTTTCAATCATCGGGCCGCTCGTCACTTGAGGCCTCAATTGACGCCCATGCTTCTGGCATCCCACTTGACCACTTCTGGAGCCGTTGTGTCGGAGCTGGCCGGGCAAACGAGGGGTTGCGAGCTAGCTGGCAGGAACAGCTTAAGCTCTGCGTCGATCAATGTGGCTTCCGGTATTTGCGGTTCCACGGCCTTTTTCATGACGACATGTGCGTCTACCGCGAAATAGACGGCAAGCCGGTCTATAACTGGCAGTATATTGACGACCTCTTTGATCGCATGCTCGCGATCGGCATCCGTCCTTTCGTGGAACTCACCTTTTTCCCACGGGACATTGCGCACGACAACGGCACCTTCGCGTGGTGGGGGGGCCATGGTACTCCTCCCAAGGACTTCACTCGCTGGTCTGAAATTGTGGGAAATTTCCTCCGTCACTGCCTTGCACGCTACGGGGAGGCTGAAGTCCGAAGCTGGTTCTTTGAGATTTGGAACGAACCCAATCTTCGTGGTTTTTGGAACGGGACGCAGCAACAGTTTTTCGAAATGTATCGCGTCATCGTTCACACCCTTAAGAATATTGATCCGCAATTACGCATTGGTGGCCCTGCAACCAGCAGCTATCACCCGGTTCAGGCCGTTTATGAACGCTTGAAAGCAAAGAAGGATGTTACCGCGGCTGATTTTGTCGGCGTTGAATGCAAAGGGCCGTGGATCGAGGATTTTCTTGCATTTTGCGAGAAAGAGAATCTCCCGGTTGATTTTGTCTCGTCCCATCCCTATCCAACCAGCTATCCGATCGACTCCGCGGGAAATCAGTTCGAAATCAGCCGCCCCGTGACGTCCACAAAGGAAGACATCCTCTGGCTCCGCAAAGTCATGGCAAGAACACGCTATGCCAATGCGGAGATCCATCTTACCGAATGGAGTTCCAGCCCTTCGATGAACGACTACACCCATGATTACCCTCAGGCAGCCACGTACATTGTGAAAGTCAACCTGGATTGCATCGGTCTCGTGCAATCACTTTCGTATTGGACGTTTACCGACATCTTCGAGGAGGGCGGTGGTTCAGACAGTATTTTCTGCGGCGAATTCGGCTTGGTGAATTTCCAGGGCATCGTAAAACCAGCATTCCACGCCTACCGCATGCTCAATCTCTTGGGGGACCGCGAACTGCACCGCGAAGAAGGGTGCGTAGTGACAGCCCATTCCGAAAGCGGCCTCGTGACTGCCTTGCTCTACCATTATCCCTCGGAAGTTCTGGCCGCCGCTCCAATTTCGAAGGGATCGCGATCCGTAGCTGAGCAGACACTAGCCACTGGCAGTAAGCGTGAGGCCAGTCTCCGGATCACAGGTCTTAAACCAGGTGCCTCCTTTACGATGGAGACTCTGGACGCCCACCACGGGTTCGCTATGAGGGACTGGCAAGCCATGGGCAGTCCGGAACCTCCCACCCGCGAGCAGACCGCATCGTTGCGCGCTCAGGCAATGGCTACCCGCAAACAGGTCCTCACGGCAGACGCTAATGGGACTTTCGCGTGGCAAGGCTATCTCGATCCCTGGTCGGTTGTGGCGATTCATCAGCAGAATTGAATGCATCTGACTCCCAGCCTTGCGCAATTGTCATTTCACGAGCGTTTCCGTCATCAAGTTTGCCGCCAATCTAAGTTAATCGATTGCTTTACCATGATGGCTTTGAATCAGGAGGTCAGCCTCTTTATTCCGTTTGTTCCCGTTGGCTGAGGTGCGTGGTTGCAACGCAGTGAGGACAAAAACCTTATTTAAGTACTTGTCGTTTCGATCCTCGAGGAGCTGAGGTTCTCGACTCTTGTATCGCACGTATGGCAATTATGGACTGCTACCGCTTCCATTTCGCAATGCGCAACTGTGCCGTTACCAGGTGGATCGAGGAAAGAATCGAAGTGATCAAGATCAAGCAATCCCACATTGGGTTGATCTCAGGTTTTGGGCTGCCCCCAGAAACAGAGGGCGAGTACTGGGACAACTGCGAAGTCCCTAGTACTCATTTTCCCGGTACTCTTCACGCCTCCTGGAACACTACCGTGGGGCGCGGGAAATACGTTGCCTTCCGGCACACGGAGTTGAGGGACGCGTTGCCACAACTGGGAGCTCTGGACTGCACCCTTGAAATGAGACAGCCAGGATGGGCACACTTTGCAGGGAA
>CAYOOS010000063.1:0-13874 GCA_964405585.1 uncultured Acidobacteriaceae bacterium
GAACTGCTGGGCCGCGGCATCTACTCGTCCTCGAACACGAAGATTGAGAACGCGATTTTCGGGATCGATCGCAAAACCCCGCTGGAACTTTTCGAGGCGCGCAACTCGGTGCGTATTGCGCACATCGCTTTGGCCGACAAGTATGCAGCGGGCACTCTGGCGAAAGCGGAACAGCAATTGCGCGACGCGGAGGCGGTTTACGCGCATAAGGGCGACAAAAAAGCCGTCGAAGCCGCGGCGCGCGAAGTGGTGGGAACCGCCGAAGAAGCGCGCGTCATGGCCGTGAAGCAAAAGGCCGAGGAAGACGCGCAAGCCAAGATTGCCGCGGACAAAAAAGCCGCGGAAGAGCGCGAAGCCAAGGCCCACGCTGATGCCGCCGCCGAAGCACAACGCCGCCTGGAAGCGGAAGAGGCTCGCAAACAGGCCGAAGCGGCGCAAGCGGAAGCGTTGCGCATGAAGAAGGAAGCGGAGGATGCTGCGCAGGAAGCGGCACGCCAGAAGGCGGAAGCCGAACAAGCCAGCGCTGCGGCGCTAGCACAGCAACAAGCCGCGCAAGCGGAAGCCGAGAAAGCGCGGCAGGCTGCCGCACAAGCGGAAGCCGAAAAGGGCCAACTGCGCGCGCAGCTTTTGGCACAACTGAATTCGATTTTGCAGACGCGGGATTCCGCGCGCGGGCTGATCGTGAACATGTCCGATGTATTGTTTGACACAGGAAGTTCCACGCTGAAGCCGGGCGCGAGGGAAAAGCTGGCCAAGATTTCCGGAATTCTCCTGGCGCATCCCGGACTCACTCTGCAAATCGAAGGGCACACCGACAGTGTTGGCGGCGATGAATTCAATCAACAGCTTTCCGAACGCCGCGCCGACACGGTGCGTGATTTTCTTGCGGAGCAGGGCGTTCCAGCGTCCTCCATTTCCGCCCGCGGCTTCGGCAAAACGCAGCCCGTGGCCACGAACGACACTGCCGAGGGGCGGCAGCGGAACCGGCGCGTGGAACTCGTGGTGAACGGAGATGCCATCGGCAAGGCCGCCGACGCATCCGTCACGCCCGCTTCTCAGCGATAGCACTGCGTACTTTCCATTTCCAATCATTCGACCCGCGGACGTGGCCGACGCGGTCGTGTTTTGTCTTGACAAAGAAGTCGGGCCAGCATCCACTACATTTAAATGCGAAGAACCAATCGTCGAGGATTCCTAAGAGACTCGTTGCTCGCAACTAGCGCCGTAGCCACCGCCAAGATCCTGCCGAATGAAACAGGCGCTGCGACAAATTCCACTAACCTCACCAATGTCGGCGAGCAAACCGAAGGCAAGAGTACGCCGGTGGATTTTCGATATGCCCCACGAGTTCGTCAGACCGCATTTTGCTTTCCGGATGATCCAGACAAGAGTTTGACGGACGAAGCGGGCACCCTCCTGTACGGATATGACAGTAAACATGGAATCGATCGATTTCCGCTGAAGGTGGGCTTCGGGCTGAATGGGATGAAGCCAGCACAGAGCGTTGAGCAACAGTTGCAAGAGCCCGGGATACCGGTTCTGACGACAACATTCAAATGGGACGATGTGACGCTCACGTTGACCACGTTCGCAACAAACCGCGCCGGTGAAGGCCGCTACGACAATGTGGTGATTCAGGTCCGCGGAAATTCCGACAAGGACGTCGAAGTCGAGCCGGTGCTATCCGTAAATAGTCAGAACAAGTGGAAGTTGGAGCAGAAGGATGACGTTGCTTGTGTCAGCCGCGAAGGGGCACCGGAGGTTTTGCTCTACGCGCGGATCAATAACTCCGTTTCGGAGCTTGGAGCACAAAGTACACAGAAACTGTTCTCTCTGGGCGAAGACGACGTCACTCATCTGGTGATGCATGCGGGGCGCGTGTCCAGGGCCAAAACGTATGAGGCCTTTGTCCGTTTGCCGCAAGCCGGAAGCCTGGGCGGAGTGCCGCGCGATATGCAGCACCCGGAGGGTTGCCTTGCGGCTGCGCGCGCCTTCTGGAAGGAATGGCGGGCGTTTCACGACCCTGTGTCCTGGAGATTGGACGGCAGGCAGGGAGAATTTCTGACCGCGTGTGCACGAAACATTTTGCAAGCGCGCGAGGTGCACGAGGGAAAACTTACCTTTCAGGTGGGGCCGACCTGCTATCGCGGCCTCTGGGTTGTGGATGGCAATTTCATTCTCGAAGCAGCACGCTACCTCGGATATGACAAAGAAGCGGTGGAAGGTCTGCACACAACCTGGAGCAAGCAGCAGGAGAACGGCCAAGTTTTGGCCGGAGGAGGCGCGGAGCACTGGAAAGATACGGCCATCGCGATGTTCACGCTGGTGCGCCAGTGTGAATTAAGCCAGGACTGGTCTGCCGCGCACGAACTTGAAGCACAAGTAGTTCGCGCCATCGAGTTCATTGACGGCCTGCGAACTCGCGCGCGCTCGGAAGGCAGCGTTTTGGGCCGGTATGGGCTGCTGGCTCGCGGGTTCGCCGACGGCGGAATTGATGGTGCGCGCGAGGAATTGACGAACACGGTCTGGACGCTGGCGGGGCTGAATGCCGTGAATGAATGTGGAGTGAAGAGCGGAATCGCCAGCTTCGCGAAGGCAGGCCGGATCTACCACGAGCTTTACGACGCTTTCATGGCCGCAGCGCGGGAACAAATGCGCGTCTATCCCGAAGGCAATTTTAGTTATCTCCCCATGCTGCTCAAAGAAGATTCGGCATGGAGTGTTTCCGATGAGTGGGAGCGGCCGCGGCCACAAAGCGCGCAATGGGCGTTGTCCCATGCCATATTTCCGGGACGCATCTTGGAAGCAACTCATCCGATTGTCCGAGGACACGCCGCGCTGATGCAAGCCGTGACACAGGAAGAAATTCCCGCCGAAACGGGATGGATCCATCACGGCGGAACGTGGAATTACAACGCGGCATTCGTTGCGGAAGTTTATCTGTGGATGGGACTGGCGCAGGCTGCGCGAAAGACGTTCATTGGATTTCTGAATCATGCCAGCCCGCAGTTCTGCTGGCGCGAGGAGCAACCGCTGCAGGAGTCGCATCTTTCTACCTACATTGGAGACATGCCGCACAACTGGGCCAGCGCCGAATGTATCCGTTATTTAAGGCACATGCTGGCACTGGAAGATGGAGATAGCTTGCGTCTCCTGGAAGGCGTTGCCGAGCACGATTTGAGGGCGCAGGAGTCCATTCAGTTAAAGGGAACGCCGACGCGCTTTGGGCGGGTTAACCTTGCGCTCGAGCCGCTCGATGCCAGAAGCGGCTGGCGAGTCGAATTCAACCGCGCCAAGGGCGAATCGCCGGGTCGCATTACATTGCCGGCGCGGCTTGGAGCGACAGTGGATTTTACGAAGTTGGAAGGGGCAGAGTTTCACCTGGACGGCAAAACGATAATCGTGAATTCTCAAGCGCAGCGTTGGAGCGCATTCTGGAAACGATGAACGGCTGAGTCCACCCGGAGAGGATTGCGATGCTTAAGAGAGTTGTACGCGTACTTCGCTGCAAATTGCCGGCTTGCCAAGGTGCTCTGCGGGCGGGTGCCGCACTTTGCGCCATGCTACTGCTGCTGGCTTATAGTGCGCCGGGAATTTACGGACAGGTGCGCGAGCGCTCGCAGGACTACGACGCCGCACAAAAACGGCTGGCCCAGGGCTGGAACACCTGGGACGTGCACAGCGTGACGACTCAGGTGCTGCTGCCGGAGGGGCTGGCGATTCGCGTGGCCTTGCAACACAAAACGACTCTCTATGGCGATGCGTTTCTGGAAGATGTGCTGATTGGAGGAGGCCCCGGGCGTCTCACGGAGCAGGTATTTCCCGGCCCGCACGCGTGGGATGGCAGCTACACCGACGCGCGAATTGTGTGGAGAGAATTGGATTTGCGGATTCAAAGCGCGCACGCCGGCAAAGAACTGGTGATGCTGGTAACGCCGCTGGCTAAGGACAAACCCGGTCACCTTACACCAGCGGTTGTGTTCTCCGCCTCGTATTTGTGGAACAGGCCCGGCACCGTGGAGAGGCTCGCGGACAGGATAGAAGCGCACGGCCCATCGGGAACGGTCCCCATTTATCTTGCGGGAACCGAAGCGCCGTTCTGCGACCTCCCCGTGAGCGGACCTTATCTTTCCAGCGAATTGAAGGGTCCTGTCGGCCTCAGCACTGGCAAGCGGCGCAGCCTGGAAGAAATCGCGCAGTTGGTGGAGGAGGAGCATCAGGCTTACGAGAAGACTTTGGGGACACCCAGGTCTGCGGCGGTGGATGCCATTCAGACTACGCTGGGGTGGGACACGATTTATGAACCGGAGGGCAGCCGCGTTATTTCTCCTGTGAGCCGGAGTTGGAGCGTGGGCTGGGGCGGATTCGTTCTTTTTGACTGGGATACTTTTTTCGCGGCCACGCTGGCGGCCATTGGAGATCGCGATCTTGCCTATGCCAATGCCATCGAGACGCTGCGGGAATCCACGCCTGCCGGTTTTGTGGGGAACTACGCGCGGGCCGGAGGCTGGAAGAGTTTCGACCGTTCCGAACCACCGGTTGGGGCCATCACTGTGCTTGGGCTCTACAAAAAATTTCACGAACGGTGGCTGCTGGAGGAAACGTTTGCGCCGCTGCTCAGCTGGAACCGCTGGTGGCAGGAAAACCGCAGCGCCGGAATGTATCTTGAGTACGGCAGCGATGGGAAAAATCAGCCGGAGAATCTGGATGATGATTCGCGGGGAACGCGCCAGGGAGCGATCTTCGAATCGGGGCTGGATAACAGTCCCATGTACGATGAAGGTTTTTTCAATGAGAAGACGCACCGGTTAGAGATCGCCGATGTGGGGCTGATGGGTCTGTATGCAGCGGATTGCGATGCCCTGGCGGAAATCGCGGCGGTGCTGGGCAAGACGCCGGAAGAAAAGGAATTGCGAGAACGGGCCAAGCACTACAGGGAATCGCTGGCCACCTTGTGGGACGAAAAGTCCGGGATGTTTCTCAATAAGGACCTGCACACGGGACGATTGAATCCCCGGACTTCTCCAACGAACTTCTACCCGCTGCTGGCTCGCGCCGCGACGCCGCAACAGGCGCAGCGCATGATTCAGGAACATCTGCTGAACGCGCAGGAATTCGGGGGAGATTGGGTGATTCCGGCAACGCCGAGGAACGACCCAGCATTCAAGGATCAAAATTACTGGCGCGGGCGCATCTGGGGGCCGATGAATTACCTGGTATATCTGGGTTTGCGCAATTACGACCAGGCGCAAGTGCGCGAAGAACTTGCCAGAAAATCCCTGAAGCTCTTCGAGGGAGAGTGGACGGCGAAGCATCACGTTCACGAAAATTATAATTCCATGACGGGCGCAGGTGACGATGTTAATTCGAGCGACCCGTTTTATCACTGGGGCGCCTTGTTGGCTTTAATTGATTATGCGGAAACAAACGACAAGCCGTCGCCGGGCGACTACGTGCACTGAGTATGCTTTTGCAGCGCAGAGTGAAGAGCGCGCGCGAAGAGATGTGGATGGGACGGCTCAGGGCTTGGAAGCGGCGGGCTCAGGAGATTCGTTGATTGCAGGATGTTTGGTGTACAACTCCAACAAGTCGTCAAGTTCCTGAGGCCGGATGGGTTTGCTGAGATAACCATCCATGCCTGCGGCGAGGCAACGTTCCCGATCACCTTTCATGGCGTGCGCCGTAAGCGCGATAACCGGCAAATGAGTTCCGTGGCCTGCTTCGTTTGCGCGCAAGGCTGTGGTGGCTTCCAAGCCATCCAGTTCCGGCATCTGTACATCCATCAACACCAGATCAAAAGTGTGCGCAGCGATCGCTTCCAACGCTTCTCTGCCGTTGGAGGCGACAAGGACTCGGTGGCCTCTTTTTTCGAGCAAACCGCGAGCAAGTCGCTGGTTGACCGCATTGTCTTCCGCAACGAGGACACGCAGGCTGGTTGCGGGGCCGCGTTCCTCTTCCTGTAAATTGCGTTTAACCAAAGGCGCACGACTCGATTGCTCGTGTGTTCCCAGCACTCTTGTGAGGGCCTCGCGCAATTCGGACTGCCGGATCGGTTTCAGCAAATAAGCGGAGACATCCAACTCCCGGCAGCGGTCAGCGCTCCCGCGAGATCCTGTGGAAGTAAGCATCATGATCGTGGCCGCGGAAATTTCAGGCTTTTGGCGAATGCGCTCGACCAACTCAAAACCATTCATATTCGGCATGTGCATATCCGTGAGAACCAAAGTGTAGGGCGCACCCGCGCGGGCAGATTCCAGGAGCTGAACCAGCGCTTGTTCTCCGCTTTCCACAAGTACCGGCTCCATTTCCCAGTGCCTGAGCATCCCCCCCAGGATTCTCCGGTTGGTCAAATTATCATCCACCACCAGAACCTTGATACCACGCAGGAGCTCCGGCGGAGCGAAGGAGTCCGTCCCGACGGCGCTGCTGTCGCCGATGGCCAAACACATGGTGAAGTGGAACTGCGTTCCTTGACCCACGCGGCTGCGAACCCAAATCTGCCCGCCCATCATGGAAACCAACCGGGAAGATATAGTGAGGCCCAGGCCGGTGCCGCCGTATTTGCGAGTTGTGGAAGAATCCGCCTGAGCGAAGGGATCGAAAATCATCTTCAGTTTGTCTTCAGGAATCCCGATGCCCGTGTCCGAGACTTCAAAATGGAGGACGTGGAATGGCCCATCCTGAGCGTCAACGCGGAGCTTCAGCACGACTTCACCGCGCTCCGTGAATTTGATCGCATTACCCACAAGGTTGAGGATGATTTGACGCAACCGGCCGGAATCGCCGCGCAAGGATTCCGGCACCTCGGGTGAGACATCGCACAGGAGCTCGAGTCCCTTTTCGTCGGCGCGGAGCGCGAGAGTCTTCAGCGCGGCTTCCAGCGTATCGCGGACGCAAAAATCGATGATTTCCAGATCGATTTTCCCCGCCTCAATTTTTGAAAAATCAAGGACATCGTTGATTACCGTCAACAGCGAATCCGCGGACAGCTTGACGGTTTCCAGATAGTCGCGTTGCTCCGCGGTCAAAATGGTATCGAGGGCAAGATCCGTCATGCCCAGAATGCCGTTGAGGGGGGTACGGATTTCGTGGCTCATGTTGGCCAGGAATTCGCTCTTGGTGCGGCTGGCTTGTTCCGCCGCCTCCTTGGCCTTGCGCATCTCGATTTCGGCGAGCTTGCGATTGGTAATGTCACGTCCGGTTCCCACGAGTCCAGTGATGTTGCCGTTTTTGTCGCGCAACGGGACTTTGGAAGTCAGCAGCCAGAATTTGTTCCCCTGGCCGTCAACGCCTTCCTCTTCCTTGTTGCAGAGCGGCATTCCCGTGGAAATCACTTTCTGATCGTCTACGGAATAGGCCGTTGCGAGAATCTTGGGAGAAAAATCGAAGTCGGTTTTACCCAAGAGTTCATCGGTGGTGCGGGCACCCATGTAATGAGCCAGAGCGACGTTGGCGGCGATAAAGCGGCTATTCCGGTCCTTTGCGTAGATGAAATCGGGCACGTTGTCACTTAATGCGCGTAGCAACGCGCGCTCCTCGGAAAGAGCTTCTTGAGCGCGAACGCGTTCGAGCACTTCGCTCTGCAGCGCCTGGTTTGCATTTGCCAATTCGGCGGTACGCGCCTGGACGGAAAGTTCCAGGATCTCCGCGCGCGCGTGTAATTGACGGTTGTAAAATCGCTGGCCTTCATAAAGCGCCAGAATGCCCAGCACGAAGCACAAAATATGAAACAGAAATGCTTCGTAAATGTGAGGCTTCCTGTAGAAACTCAGGGACGCGCCTGCCTCGTTCCAGACGCCATCATCGTTGCAAGCGATGACCCGAAAGCGGTACTTGCCCGGAGGAAGATTGGTGTAGTACGCAACGCGGCGCGTGCCAGCATTGACCCAGTCGCGGTCGTAACCCTCGAGCTTGAACTTGAATTGAACCCGGGAAGGAATCAGGAAGCTCAAACTGGTGTAATGAATTTCGATTCTGGAAGTGCCCGCGGCGATGCTGGTCTCTGGCTCGCGAGGCATCCTCACCCCATCCGCGAGCACCTCCTCGATCATCACCGGCGGCATCAGGCCGTTGTGCCGGATCCGTTTGGGGTCGATGATAACGAGACCCCGCTTGGTGCTGAACCAGAGCCTGCCATCGGGAGCGAGCCAACCGCCGGGTTGTTTCGAGTACATGGATGCTTCACTGGTCTTCATGCCATCGTCTTTGCCAAAGTGAATTGCCGGAACCACCGAGATACGGCCGTCGGCGAAATCGTCCAGAGCCTTGCGTGAGGCTGTGTAGATTCCGCTGGCTGTACTCATCCAGAAATTGCCGTCGCGATCGGTGAGCACGCTCGTGAGCGGGTCGTCGAAGAAACCGTCTTTTTTCACGTAATGGGTAACGCGGCCAGTTTTGAGGTCGAAACGACAAAGCCCCGGAGTGCGACCACCAAGCCATAAAGTGCCTTGGCCATCGTCAAATATCTGCGTCACCGGGAATTGAATCTGCTTCTGCTGCGCCGTTTCCGGGGGCTCTCCTCTTGCAAAACGAAAAAGGCCGTGGACAGTGCCGAACCAGAGCGTTCCAGCGGGATCACGATAAATCGTAAACGTGTAGTTTCCGGACTTGGAAAGAGGTGTGGTGGCCCCATGAAACGTGAGGGGCTCGGCTTTGCCATTCTTGAACCGGAAAACGGTTGTGTCCGAGGTTGCGACAATCAGACTTTCTTCATCTTCGTTGATGGCGGAAACCCAGGATTTGGAGATTACGCCGTCCTGGTAGAGAACAAACTTCCCTTTTTTGTACTGGGTTAATCCTTGGCCAGCCCCCATCCATAGGCTGCCATCTTTGCTCTCAAATAATGAGTTTCCCCAAAGGTTGGGCAGGCCATCCTTGGTTGTGATCGAGGTGATCTCTCCATCTTTGATGCGAGCCAGGCCGCCGCCATCACAGAAGGTATACAGGCTGCCGTCCCTGGTTTGCGCGAACATGGCGCAAGCATTGGAGGGCAGGTTCTCGCGAGTCGTCAGGGTTGTGAACTTGGTATCCCGGAAGCGGTCGAGTCCGCTGGCGGTGCCGACCCACAGGCTGCCTTCGCGGTCTTCGTAGAGGGAGAGCACCATGCTGTCGCTGAGGCCATCAACGGATTTGAAGGAGGTAGCTTTCCCATCGGAGATGCGAACAAGGCCCGAGGCGGTCATGCCAATCCATAGGTTGCCTTCGCGATCGCGAAGGAGAGAGGTCACTTCGTCATGAAACGCATTGCGCGCGACGGGCTGAAGAACGGAACTGCCATGGTCCATTCTGTAGAGCCCATCCAATGTGCCCACATACATGCCCCGCGAGGAGTCTTGCAGGATGGCGGAAATGGCGAGATTTCCCAAGTTGGTACGGAACGGGAGGAGCTGGGCGTTGCGATAAACATAGAAATCGCTCGATCCACCCACCCAAACTTCGTTTTTGTCATCTTCCAGGAAACTGCGAATCCATCCGGTATTTTCGCGAATCACTTTGGGAGTGCCGTCCTGTATCGCGTACAAGAAATCGTCGGATCCGATCAGCACCTCGTGGTCGTGCGTTTCAAACAGCAAACGAATCTCTCCGTCAGGAAGGGGGCCGGGAGGGCGATAGTCAGTAAAAGAGCCATCTTTGTAGAGGAGCGTGCGTGAAATTGTGCGAACCAACAAGCCGCCATCAGCGCCCTTACATATGGCCTTGACGGGTTCGTTGATGGCCCTACCGGCCACTGTGAGATCCACCAGAACAAACCGCACACCATCGAATCGCACCAAACCCACCGAGGTTCTCAGCCACAAATAGCCGTCGGGTGTTTGCAGAATCTGGTAAACGGCCTCGCCGGGGAGCCCGTTCTGCGAAGTCCAGGTTTCGTGACCATATTGGTCAATATTCTTGCCGCGATCCAGAGCCCGAGAGGAGTTGGCGCACATGGTCAAAGCTATGGCGAAGAACACACAGAGCAGGAGTTTGTGACTGGCGGGCAAGCGGCACGAGTGGAACGGGCGTGCATAGCGTGAACCAGTCCCAGTGAAAACAGAAAATGGACTTGGCATTCTTTGCCTTTGGCTTCCCGCAGGGGTAATTGCTCGCATTCCTCGCAGAAGACCTTCGGGGAGAGATGAGCAAGCCAGGAGCCGAAACGAAAACCGGAATAGGCGTTTAACTAATAAGAAGGACAGAGCTTACAGCATTGCGACGAAGGCAAATTCATGCGCGGACGGCAGAGTGCGCCGTGGCGGGCGGATTGTTCCAGAGTGGGAAAGTGCAGCGCGAACCGCGCGTCGACGGAATAATCCATTCGCCAGCGGCGTTCGCTTAACGCTTCTTGCGGCCTTTCTTCGCATTCCGGGCGAGCTTCTTCTTGCCCGTCCTTGCGTTTTTTTCCAGGCGCAGTTTCCATGCAGTGCGTAACGCGCCAGCCAACACATCCTCGTTCGCGACCGCAAGCCGGATATGAGTCGCGCCCATGCGTCCCCATCCACCGGGGATGGGAAGAAAGACTTCGGGGAGTTCTTCGACGAAGGAGGCCTGCTGCTCGAGTGTAAGCATCAGATTGCCATAACCCTGTTCCGCAGAAGCGAGCGTGGCGAAAATCTTTCCGCCGACTCGAAAGTCCGGCTTGCCCATGTGGGAACTCTCTTCGACACCGGTCAAGCTCAGGGCAATCCGCCTAAAGTCACCTTTGTTCATTATCGTTTTCCCCCGTTCTGCAGCCGGTTGATGGAAACCGAAGAGTGAATGGGAAAATAGCCGCCCGAATTGGAATAGCAGAGCATGAGTCGAGGCATGGATCAGTTGGAGGATTTGTTCTTTGGCGAGTGTTTGTTCAATGTGGAGACAAGCTGCTTGGCGCTAGGTGGCACAGGGACCGCGCCGTTCAGGACGATATCCTTGGCTGGAAATCCCTTGCCGTACAAGTTTCTATTGGCATCGTTGTCAGGCCGGAGCGTGGAACCTTCCAGGGAGACCCCGGCGAACAAGCCGCGGGAACGCGAATAGCTCAGAATCTCCGCGCGCATTGTGGTGTCCGTTGCGGCAGCTGCTTCACGTCCCATGGGACCCGCTGCAGCCGCGGCATCGGTGCCCAGCTTGACCTTGCTGCTGAGAACGGCTTCCGCACCATGGGAATTCATCAACAAGAGGACAAAATCGGTGGCCTGCCCGCCGAGTTGGATACCGAGGCTGCCACCTTCCAGCACAATCATGGTGGGCGCACCCCACGCTCCATTGAACTTTACGCCGCTGTGGCAACTCATAACGCCGCGGCCATAGCTGCCTCCAATACCGATGGCAAACTTCAACACGGAAGGCAGCACGACGACGCAAGCGGCTTTATCGAGGAGCTCCTGGGGGATGTCGTCCGGGATATTCAGGATTTCCGTCATCACTGTTCCGGAATTTTTCACACGTTCCACTTCTTTCAGGTCGTCCGCACAGGCGCTTGAAGCCAAAAACACAACGGCCGCAACGGCAATCCAGGTCTTACTCATGAGGCGACTCCTTCAAGGAACCGAGAGATGCGAATCGAACCGGCTTCAGGTGCCCGGCAGAAGAAGTGGAGCGTGGATTATAAGATAGGAACGGAACAGAGAGGAAGAACAAGGGAGCGGGGGTGCAGGAAGAATGAGCGTGCGTAAAAAAGGAGCGAAGAAGAGGCAAGGGCATTCCATTTGAGACCAATTGGAACTATTATGATTATATTCAGGAATGGACGGAGGTCCCACCCTACCCCGGAATTTCCGAGGCAATGTGGCTCCACTTTCGATAGGATATGCACTCAAGGAAGTCAGCGCGGGGCTAAAGTACTTCACTGCGCGCAAATCAAATTAGGGAGCAAAACATGGAGACAATGAAAAAGAACCTCGGGACAGCGACGCTGCTCGCGGCCCTGTTGGCGGGCGCATGCCTGATCAGCACGCCGGTGAAAGCAGATGTCGCGACGGGCGAGGCGACATATAAGGCCAAGTGCGCTATGTGCCACGGGGCGGATGGCAAAGGAAAGGCATCCATGGCAAACAGCGACCTCACTGCCGCGGATGTACAGAAGAAGAGCGATGCGGATCTGGGCGGCGCCATCACCAACGGCAAGCCGCCGAAAATGCCGGCGTCCAAGTCCTTGACTCCGGATCAGGTGAAAGATCTGGTGTCGTATATTCGCACGCTGAAGAAGTAAGCCGCGAAGTTGCAAGGATCGAATTTGACACGAGGCGCGTTCGCTCCTACGTGCTTCGTGTAATCACAACGAAGACCATGGAGGAAATGATGAAGAATGTTTTTGCAGGGATCGCAATGGTTGCAATGCTGTGCCTGGTGGGATCCGTTTCTCGCGCTCAGGATCCTGCCAATGGTGAGAAGACTTTCAAGGCCAAGTGTGCTGTTTGCCACGGCCCGGACGCTGCTGGCAAGCCCGCGATGAAGTCGCCCTCGATCAAGGGCAAGACTGCCGATGAGATCCAGAAAGTGATCTCTACTTCGCCGAAGCACGCCAGCTTGAAGACGCTAACGGCAGACCAGGTAAAGGAACTCGCCGCTTATTTAGGCACCTTGAAGTAGCCGTAATTCTAACCCTCGGCCACACTGCTGTCGGTTGGAGATTGGCTTTGCCCGGGAGTAACTCACGCGGGGTGCCTGGCAGAGTCATCATGAACGGCCGAACAAGATGTCGTCTTACGATAACAAACTCACAGACGGCGACGTCAAGAACGCGATCGCGCACATGCGGAGTTTGTGTAAGTAAGACCGCCGGTGAGCCTGCAACGGCAGGCACACGAAAATCCAGAAAGCCTCCGGGCCCCGGCGGATCCTTCGCTGGGGCTCTTTTTGTGATCGCGCGCGTGGAAACGCGTGAAGCAGGCGATGTGGGAGCATCCACTTCATGAGTCCGCAGAATACTGTTCGCAATTGGGCACGGCTTCTCTATTTCTTGAGCCAGAACGTCATCAGCTTGATTGGCGTGGTTTTGACGACAAGCACGGCAATCACAATGATCGCCTTCTGGATTTACGATTTCATGCTGCAGGGGCCGCCCCACCCGTACGTCGGCATATTGATCTTTCTGATTCTTCCCGGGCTGTTCCTACTGGGATTGTTCCTGATCCCGGTGGGGATCCTATTGCGGCGGAGAAAACTGACTGGCGCAGGCGAACTGCCGCAGGCCTACCCGGAAATCGACCTTCGGGTGCCCATGGTGCGCAGTGGGCTTTTGTTCGTCGGGGTGGCGACAGTTCTGAACATTCTGATTTTCACGTTCGCTTCCTACCAGGGCGTCTCGTACATGGATACCACGACGTTCTGCGGTCAGACATGCCACACGGTGATGCAGCCGGAATTCTCGGCCTATCAGAATTCACCGCACGCGCGGGTGAATTGCGTGGAGTGCCATATCGGACCGGGAGCGGGGTGGTTCGTCAAATCGAAATTGTCGGGCGTGCGCCAGGTTTTCGCGGTGACTTTCAAGACATACTCGCGGCCGATCCCTTCGCCGGTGAAGTACTTGCGCCCCGCGCGCGAAACGTGCGAGCAATGCCATTGGCCGCAACGGTTTTCTGGCGACAAATTCGTCGTGAAGACAAATTACAAGGACGACGAGAAGAACACGCCGCAGACCACGGCGCTGGTGGTAAAGATCGGCGGGCGGACCTGGCAGGGTTCTGTGGGAATCCACGGCCGGCACCTGGATGCGGGCTCGCGGATTCGCTACATTGCCGCCGACGAGCAGCGGCAAGTGATCCCGGTGGTGTATTACACGGACGACAAGGGGAAGACGGTCGAGTACGTCTCGACGGATATTAAGATGAGCAAAGAGGAACTGGCGAAGAGTGAAAAGCGCGTGATGGATTGCATTGATTGCCATAATCGGCCGACCCACGCCTTCG
>CAYOOS010000064.1:0-13728 GCA_964405585.1 uncultured Acidobacteriaceae bacterium
CGAGGAGATCGGTCAGCTCCATCGGTGCTAGGTGGCGATGCCTTGGGTGCGCAAAAGGACGCTAATCTGCGCCACGTGCCTGGACTCGTGGATGATCAGGTTCCACAACAAGCCATCCACCGTGTACCGCTTTCCTGGCCTGTCGTGCACGCTCACAATCCGTTTCAACTCGGCGTCTGTCAACGTGGGAAGGTAGGCGAGGGTGCTCTGCTCGACAAGCCGCCAATAGTCCAGCAACGTTTCGAGTGGGAAACCCGCAAAAACAGGGCCGCCCCGCGTATTCTTAAAGGCAGGAAGAGTCTGCCTCAGCGGCTGTTCGCGGAGGATTTCCTCGCGAAGCCAGAAGTCTTCGACGGAGGCTATGTGAAAGAGGAGATCTTTGATGCAGTGAAGTTTCTCGCCGCCCAGCAGCGGGCGGGATAAAACCTCGTCCGGCACGACCTCGAGCGTGGCCCACAAGTCACGGCGTGCGCGAAAGAGGTAATCATAGGCTTCCGCGATGTTCATTCCTCCCTCTCAAGGCTTGATTTGCTATCTTACATCCGTCGGTATCCTCGCCAAACGAAACCACAAAGCGTTGCTGATGGCCTGAGTGGGCATGGCCTTGACACTTGGCCCTATTTGATCGTTTCCCTGCAACATTTGAGCAGACGCGGGGAAAAGCCTCAGGCCTCAAAGGCCTGAGCTACAGAGAAAGGCACAGGAGAAAAGCCCAGGAGAAAAGCGCAAGAGAAAAGCGCAAGAGAAAAGCCGCAGGGCTCCCGCCAGTTTGCGGCGGGCTGAAAAGAGCGCGGACTCTCCCTGCGCTACAAGGATTGCAAGGCGGGGAGGGGCTTGTTAGAGTCGAAAGGCCCACCCGAACTCGCCCCATTCGTGATATTTATTCAGACGAGGCTAAGCCGCATGGCAGACGAGACACGAGCTGTACGCACGGTAGAAACCGGAGAGCACAAAGACCGCGTGCTGATTGTCGAGGATGAAGACAACGCGCGGAAGGGCTACGAGCAGTTGCTGCAGAGATGGGGCTACGAAGTGCTCGGCGTGGCCAGCGCGGAGGAGGCACTGGCGAAATTTTCCAATTTCCATCCAGACACCGTGATTGCCGACGTGGAATTGCCGGGGATGAATGGATTGGATTTGCTGAAGCAGTTGGGCGACGACCTGAAAGATGTGCCTTCGATCATCATCACCGGGAAGGGAAGCGAAGAACGCGCGGTGGCGGCGATTGAGTCTGGCGCGTTCTGGTACATTGAAAAGCCGTTGAAGGGGCCGGTGTTGCGGGCTCTGCTGGACCGCGCATTGAGCAAGGCGCGCGACGCGCAGAACCTACTGGTCTTGCAAAGACAATTGCGCGAAGCGGGGCGGCTTGGGGAACTGGTGGGCGCGACGAAGCCGATGCAGGACGTGATGCGGGTGATTGAGATGGCGGCGCCGAGTTCGGCTTCGGTGCTGATCACGGGCGAAACGGGATCGGGGAAAGAAGTGGTGGCGCGGACGATCCATAAACTTTCGCCGCGAGCGGGCGGGCCCTTTGTGGCCATCAATTGTTCCGCGATTCCGGAAACGCTGATGGAAAGCGAAATCTTCGGGCACGAGCGGGGCGCGTTCACGGGCGCGGCGGAGCGGCGGATTGGCTGTTTCGAGTTGGCGGACGGCGGGACGCTGCTGCTGGACGAAATCGGAGAGATGCCTGCACCGACGCAGGCGAAGTTGCTGCGCGTATTGGAAGATCGCAAGGTGCGGCGGCTAGGCAGCAAGGTGGAGACGCCGGTGGACGTTCGCGTCCTTGCGGCGACAAACAAAGATCCAGAGCAAGCGGTGGCGAGCGGGCAATTGCGCCAGGACCTGTATTTCCGGCTGAACGTGTTTCACATTCACCTGCCGCCTTTGCGTGAGCACAAGGAAGACATCCCACTGCTGACGGAGCACATGCTACGCGACATCAATGCCAAGCATGGGAAAAGCATGCGCGGGATCGGCTCGGAAGTGTTGGACATCTTTATGAGTCACACGTGGCCGGGAAACATTCGCGAACTGCGGAACGTACTGGAGCGCGCGGCAATCATGAGCGAAAAGGATTTGATTTCGCGGGCGAGCTTGCCGGGCGAATTCGGGCGAGTGGCGGCGAAGAGCCCGAGCGACCTTTCTATTTTAAAGTTTCCCATCGGGACGACGGTGGACGCGATGGAGAAAGAACTGATCGTACAGACGCTGGCGGCCACGGGAAACAACAAGACGCGCGCGGCGGAATTGCTGGGAGTGAGCTTGAAGACGCTGCACAACAAGTTGAAAGAATACGGCAGCGAACGCGCGGAAACGGAGCAGTAAAACGGTATGCAGCTGGGGCTGCGCGCCAAATTGACGATGGTGATGACAGGGCTGGTGCTGCTGTCCACGCTGGTGCTATCGCTGGTGTTTCTGCAATTGCTGATGCAGCAGGTGCTGCAGGACACGGACAAGCGAGCGCATGATCTGGCGGACGAAGTGTTCGTCACCGCAAAGCGGGCAATTGATGAGGCGAAAGCGCAAGGGGTGCTGCCGGCTTCGAGCGATCCGCAGGAAACGCACGACTATGTGCAGCGCGCATTCGAGATCAGCGACGGATTGGCGGCGCGGCTGCAGACGGCGAAGGCGCTGCCGTCCATTTACGAAGTGACAATCGTGGATCATGACGGAGTGGCGTTCATCTCCAGCGACGATTCGCTGGAGGGGAAAGAGGTGGCGCGGCGGCCACCGCTGGCGCTGCTGGTGCAAAGCCCGCTCGTCAGGCAGGTGCGCATCCTGCTGGAATCGCAGCGGATTTACGAGGTGGACTATCCGTTCAGCGAGGGAGGGCGGCCATTTGGGGAAGTGCGGGTGTCGATTTCGACGAACCTGCTTTACGAGTACATCAAACCGCGGGTGCGAAGCTGGCTGACGATTGTGGCGCTGGCGCTGGTGCTCTCGACGATACTGGCCGCGCTGGTGAGCGGCGCAGCATTGGCGCCAATCCGGGACATTCTGGCGCAACTGGAGCGCATCTCTTCCGGCGTGTACGACAACCCCGCTCCGAGCACAAAAGAAAAAGTGGAAAGCACCGATGAGTTCGGACAGGTGCGGCGAAAAATTACGCAGGTGGGACAGCAGTTGCGCGGGGTGCACGAGATTTTCAGTTCGATGCGCGAAAACATGAATTCCGTGATGGCGGGGCTGGAAGACGGGCTGATCCTGTTCACGCGGGATGCGCGCGCGGTGATGGTGAGCCCGGCCGCGGAGAAATTTCTGGGAGCGCCGGCTTCGACTTTTCTGGGAAGGCGCGTGACCGATATTTTCCCGCCGGAGCATCCGCTGTACGCGGCGCTGCGCCTTGAGGGGGATGAATTGCACGAGGTGGCTTCCGAGACGGACGTGGAAACCCTGGAGGGAAAGAAGCGCGTGGGCGTGACGGTGCAGGAAATTCAGGGCGAAGGGGAAAACATGGGCGCGCTGGTGACGCTGCGGGACCTGGATTCGCTGGAAAGCATCAACACGCAACTGCAAGTGAGCGAACGGCTGGCGGCGGTGGGGCGGATCACGGCGGGAGTGGCGCACGAAGTAAAGAACCCGCTGAACTCGATGCGGCTGTGGCTTGAGAATTTGAAGGAGTCGTTGCCGCCAGAAACGGATGGCGCGGCGCAACAAGCGGTGAAGGTGCTGGACGCGGAAATCGACCGGCTGGACATGGTAGTAAAGCGGTTCCTGGATTTTTCGCGGCCGATGGATGTGCGGCTGGAGCCGACGCAGTTGGCGGACCTGTTGAAAGAAGTGCTGGAAGTGGCGCGGCCGGAACTCGCCTTGACGAACGTGCAGGTGGCGCAATTGATTCCCATTGGCATTCCCGAAGTGTTCGTGGACCGGGCGCTGTTGAAGCAGGCAATCCTGAACCTGGTGCTGAATGCGGTGGAAGCGATGCCGACTGGAGGCTTGTTGCAATTGACGCTGAGCCGGCGCGGAGAGATGGCGGAAATCACCGTGGGAGATACGGGGAAGGGAATACCGCTGGAGAACCGGCAAAAAGTGTTTCAACTGTTTTTTACGACGAGGCCGGGAGGCAGCGGAATCGGATTGGCGAGCACGTTCCGCATCGTGCAGCTTCACAACGGTTCCATCGATTTCACGTCAGAAGTAGGTCACGGAACGACGTTCCGGATCGAGTTACCGTTAGCCGCGTGAGCATGGACAGAAACTCTGGAACAGAGATTATGGGGCGACAGAAACGCACGCGCGCATTTTTGCTGGCGCTGGTGTGCTTGAGCTTGCTGGTGTGCGGCGGATGCCTGATGAAGAAACGTCCCGCGGCGCACTTCGGGAATCTGGCGCTGGCTCATCCGGTGATTCCGGCGGCGGTGGGGCAAGATGGAACGGGGGAAGCGCCGGACCTGGGATTGGAAGCGGCGGCGATGCCTGCGCCATTGGGAGCGGCACGAAATCAGCCCGCTCGGCCGAAAGTGGCGGCAGCGGTTGCAGCGCAACCCGCGGTGGAAAAACGAAATGAGCCGACAATTGTGCCGGACCTTTCGGCGGGAGAGGCAGAGGCGGCGAAGGCGGACGCGCAGGCCAGCCTGAATATGGCGGAGAAGAGTCTGGAGGCGGCGAAAGGGAAGACGTTGAACGCGGCGCAGGCGGATTTGGCGTCAAAGGTGCGCGGGTTCATGGAAGCAGCGCGAGAAGCGATGAAGGACAGCGATTGGGAACGGGCGAAGACTATGGCGAAGAAGGCGGAGGTACTGTCGCGGGAATTGGCGAGAGGATTGTAGAGGAGAGAGAAAGAGCTGAGGAATACGAAGAAAGACTTAACTTAACGCAGAGACGCAGAGAGCGCAGAGAAGAAGAAACCAAAAGAAACGAAAGAGCAGCCGAAGAGTGACCCGGGAGCAGCCCAAGGGCACAGGATTTAATCCTGTTGGGCGGGTTGCACGATTACGGTGCTGGGCATGCCGACGTTGGAATAGTGAATCTGGTCGGCATCGAGGAGCAGGTCTCGTTCGAGTTGCAGATCCATGGATGAGCCGCGGGGGAGCTGCGCTTCCGGGCCGCGCGAGAAGAGCACCGCCGCCAAACCAGCAACGCCACCAATGCCCGCGCCAATGCCCGCACCCTTAGCGCCGGCCGCAATGGCGCCAATGCCCGCGCCTGTTGCGGTCGTCGTGGCTATTGTCTCGGCATCTTTGCCCTTGCCGCCGGGACCGGTCATTTTTCCTTCAGGGTCGGTTTTCACCTTGCCGGCATCGGTGCTGTGAGGATCGGCGTTCAAATCAACCGTGTAACCATTGGGGAACACCAGCGTGTTCAAGTGCAGCCGCAATTCGGCTCTGCCCTTGACGTGGCCCGCGCGCTTGGAATCGGTAACTTCGCCGCGAAGATAGGAGCCGACGGGGATAACAACTTTATTGCTGATGGTGATGGGAAACGAAGTGCGGAAATAGATGGAGTCGCCGGGCTTGGCGGTAGCGGTGGAGATGCCGTTTTCCAGGACGACGCCAATGCGCGTGCCCGATGGAACGGTGACCGTGGCGCCGGTGCCGGCAGGGCGCGGCGTCAACGTTTTGACAGGAGTGGTCGGGGGAGGCGGGTCGGTCTGCGGCCCGTCGGGAGCTTGCGCGAAACTATATGGGCCGGTGCTTAACGAGAAAATGAAAAGTGTCCCAAGAAATTGAAAGATGCGAGCGGCTTTCACCTGTCCCTCCTGTGCTCTGCCCCTTCGGATGCGATGAGGCGGAGCGAGGATGCCTACAGCTTCCCACGTCTGTTCAAAGAAGACCAGAGGGACCCAGCAGGCGATTTGACCGGCGAGGAAGAGAACGCTAGGCTGGTGGCTCGGAAATATAAAAGGGGAAACTTATGGCGAAACTGGCGCTGATTTATGGGATGCGGCTGCTCCCGGTGGATGATCTGGGCGAAGTGAAAGAGGCAACGGTGGTGTTGAAGAATGGACGGACGGCGCGGATTGCGATGCACCTGATCGAGGGGACGAAGGAAGAGATCGAGGCGACATTCCGGCAATCGATTAATGCGTTTTTTGAGATGTATCCGGAGATTTGAGAAGTTGTCAGTTTTCAGTGGTAAGTTATCAGTTCAAATCCGGACGCCAAGTCTGAATGTTGCAATTTCCCTGGCGGGAAGCATCTTGAACATCGCACTCAAGATTTTAGGTTCAGGACCAAAAGCTCAAGTCTCAAGGTCTGAACTCAAAACTTAAAACTAAGGACTAAAGACTGTCCCCCTCAGCGATTGCCGAAGTTTTCGGGGTCTTCGTTGGGATCGCCGAGGTTATCGTTGATCAGAACAGTGGATTGGCCGGTGAGCTCGAAGCGCTTGCGGCATTTGTAGCAGGCGACGAGATCATCGAGCCGGACCATGAAGGAAGTGGCTTTTGCGAACTTGCGGCGGTCTTCCTCGCTGACGCCGCGGGGAAGTTCTCTTTTCTTGCGAGAAACCTTCCAGCGCACCGGGGCTTCAAATTCGCCGCGACAACTCGGGCAGATCAACTTGACCTTGCGGGTCTCTTCTTTTTCCGTATAAAACGCACGTTCGTCCATTAGGCCTCGACCGCCTTCCGCACTATTTCGTTCATTGTAACAAATTCGAGGCCCAGGTCACGCCAGCGAGGCAGCCAATATTCGAGTGCCTGAAGAGTGTGCGTGCGGTCGCCGTTGAGGTGCCGGTAATCGCCGTCGTGAAGGCAGAGGATGTCGCCGGAAGTGGCGGCACCGGCTTTGGCCTTCGGGAGATTGGTTTGAGCGTTTGCGGCGATTGGCTTTATGCGGTCAATGAGCCAGGCGGCGGGTTTGACGCGCCAGTCGCCCGGGATCAGGGACCAAGTGACATTGGTCAGGCCATGACGATGCAAAATCTCGCCGAGCCAGGGGCTGCGAAAACCAAATGGCGGACGGAACCAGCGAGGCTTGGCCCAAAGCACTTCCTCGATAGCGGCGATGGAGCGATGCAGTTCTTCATGGGTTTCATCAGGTCCACAAAAGAAAAGATTGGGATGAGTGTCGGTGTGATTGCCGACGACATGGCCGCGAGCGACGGCTTCCTTCACGAGATCGGGGCACTGGCGGACGAATTTGCCGACGAAGAAGAAAGTGGCGCGAGCGTTGTGTTTAGCGAGGAGGTCCAGGAGTTTCGGCGTGATGGCGGGATTTGGGCCGTCGTCAAAGGTGATGGCCAATTGATTGGCGGCAGCGGTGTGGGTAACGACGGGGCCGAAAAGTTGGGAGGGGGGATAAGCAGCGCCATAGGCGGTCAAGACCGCGGCGCCAGCGACCAGTGCCGGAGGAGCAATGAGCCAGGGGTTCATGAGTTGTATTCTGCCACGATGCGGAGTTCAGGATTCAGGAAAAAAGGAATTTCAAAGATAACCGTCCGATACGGTCGGGATGGCCAAGGGGAGGGTTGCGCAATTGGGCATAAAGAAGGAAAGGTAGCGAGCAGGAACTTTTCGTCTGCTACTGTGTTTGAGGGTAATAAGATGCCCGGAGTGGCTCGCTTCCCCAAATTCCAGTGGGTACACTCTTGCGCACGTAAACACTAACACCAGGAGAAAACCAATCCATGAAAGCAGTTGCTCGCATTTTCGTTCCGGCCATGGTATTTGCGCTGTTTCTTGCCCTCAGCGGCAGCAGCGCGTTTGCCCAGGGCCAGCATCCCGCTTATTTGCACGCGCTGACGGATTTGCGCCACGCGCGCGCTCATCTGGAACGGCCAGACGGGGGCCATCTGCGTCACGAAGAAGAAGACGCCATCCATGAAATCGACGCGGCCATCGGAGAGATCAAGAAGGCTGCGATCGATGACGGGAAGGATCTGAACGACCATCCGCCTGTTGATTCCCATTTGGACTGGCCCGGACGGTTGCACCGCGCGATTGAGCTGTTGAACAAGGCGCACAATGACATCTCGAAGGAAGAAGACAACAAGTTTGCGCAGGGCCTGCAAGAGCGGGCGATGGGTCACATCGACAAGGCGCACCATCATGTAGAGGAAGCCATCCACTGGGTGGAAATGCACCCATAAACGGGCTGCAGTTTTCTTCGTTGACTGATTCAAGCACCGTGGCGCGATGTGCCACGGTGCTTTTTTTTGCAGACATTGGGGCGCGGGCCGCGCAGGAAGAAGAACTCAGGACGCAGGCACCTGCCTCGCGCCTGGGCCCCTGGTGTGGAAAAGGGAGCGCCGTTGCGCGAGGAAAATCATATTGTGATAGAGTGCGAGCAATTCCTCCTTTTCGCTCGGAATGGAGTCTCCATGAAATGCGATGTGTGCGGCCAGGAGTACGGCCTGTCGCACAACTGTTCGGGAATTCCGCCGTTGGTCACTCCGGAAGAACTTGCGCCCCCGCCCGGTTTACGGTTTGCGCCGCTCCATTATTTGGACCAGGCAGCGAAGATCATGACGTGGGACGACGCCGCAGTGCGGCAAGCATCGAAGGACAACAACTCGCTGATTTACGGCCTAATGATCCTGGCAATCGGGACGGCAATCCCATTCGTATTTCTTGTGCTGCGTGATGTGCGATTGGGCTACACAACGCCCGCGGGCCTTCTTGGATTGCGCTATGCGCAGACGCTGGCGTATTCGATCGCGTGGATCGTCGCGCAGATCGGGTTGTCGCATGTACTGGCAAAGGCGCTTTTCGAGGCCAAGGGCAGCTTCCTCGAGATCATGCGTGCGTACATGCTCGGACAGATGTACCGCTGGCTCATCATCGTCCCAATCGTCGGAACCATGCTGGTCGGATTAGGTGGCATCGCGGTGCTGATGATGGTTTTTGAGGAGGTGGACGGAATCGAGCGCATGAAAGCGTTTGGGCTCGCGGCGGCCATTGGCATTACGTTTTGGGTCGCCTCGATTTGGGTCATCACGAATGGGCCACATCCGATCCGATAGAAGTGGGGGGAAGCTCTCCTGGAAGAGATGGCCGTGCTGGAGGGTAAGAGCCCACCCTTTCCGCCAGAGGCGGACGAAGGATGGGGCACCCTCAAGTCCTTTTGTCAGTTAACCCACGGGGAGAAACCTTGGAACCCCGGTGCGGAACAGGCGCTTGGGCAAAGTGCCTGATCGAGCGTCACTTGATGTAGTAGCCGGAGACTCGCCACTTGCCGTCTTTATCGAGCATGGGCGTGATGGTCTCCACGGCTTCCTTTTTGTTTTCAAAACTGGTGTCGTACTGAATGACGACGTACTCACCGTCGGGAGCGCCAGGAAGAGTTTTGGTGTAGGTCGCGCTTTTGAGTTTGCGCGAGAGGACTTTGCCGAGCGGTGTGCGGTTGGCGGTCAGAGCGTCGGCCCATTTGGATTGCGTGATGGCGGCCTTAAACAATGCGGAACCAGCCTGCCAGCTCTCCGCGTATTTCCCGGAATCGGTGAGGGCTAGCCAGGATTGGGCGGAGGCCTGCGCGAGATCCTCGGGTTTTGTTGAGGATTGTGAAGTGACGTTTTGCGTCCAGGCGAGGCAGGCGAACATCATTACGAGAACTGCGCTTGCTAGTTTCATGTTGCGCTCCTTGAGAATTTAGAGACTGGCGACTGGGCCGATTGGTGCAGAGAAGACTGAGAGATTCTTCGGGCAAAGGCGCCCGCTCGCCAGAATGCGGCGAGCGGCCGCTACAAAACACTGCCTTCTGAATGACGGATTGTGCTGACCGGCGCCATGAACGGCTACGTCAGTAGGCCTTTTTTCGACTTTAGGTCGACGAGGAGTCGTTCGACTTCGGAGTCGCGGTCGAGACGATTGAGTTTTTCGGCGACGTCGTCGGAGAGGAGTTCGACCTCGGCAGTGGCGGTTGCTTCCTTGTGCGTGACGCGTTCTTTCATGCGATCGAACGCGGCGCTTTTGGAATCGTCACCGATGGCCACTTGGGCTTTGGCAGCTTTATCGAGAGCAACGCTGCGGCGGTGGCGCGCAAGAAGGACTTCGCGCTTGGACTTGGCTTCATCGAGTTTTTGCTCGAGCTTGACGAGGGCGGTCTTCAAGGTTTCCACCTGCGCTTTCTGGTCGTTGACCTGTTCGAGGAAGCTTTGCGCGAGGCGCTGGCCGGTCTGGAAGCGGTCGAGAGCGGCGCGGGCGAGATCGTCTTCCTTCTTGTCCACGGCGATTTCGGCTTTGCGCATCCAGTCTTTGGCGGCGTCTTCCTGTTCACGATGCTTTTTCTCGAGGATGTGCTGGTCGGCGATGGAAACGGCGACCTGCGTTTTGACCTGGAGGTATTGATTCTCCATATCGAGTATGACCTGCTTAATCATTTTTTCGGGATCCTCAGCGCGATCAATCATGTCGTTGAGGTTGGCCCGAACTAAGGTGCTGACGCGATCCAAAAGTCCCATTGTGAAGCTCCTTTCTGAATTACCGAATCATTCCTTTGTGCAGCTCACCCCTTTTAGGGGTGAGGGTTTTCCTAACGAGTGGAAACCTTGCTGCGCGCTACGGAAACCCCCAGGCATTAAGGCCTGAGCTACAGAACCCGGCCGTGGCGGCGCCTGGTGCGGCTAGAAGGGCTGGAAGCATTGGCTAAGTGCATGGGCGATTTGGGCCCAGGCGACGCTCGTGAGAACTACGATTGCCAGGATGCTCAAGCCCAGGTAGAGACCGCGCTTCTGCTGCAACGTGAAACTCATGGCCATTTCCCCCCTTTGAAGCGAAGCGCCGGAGCGAGCGGCGAACCCGCTCCGGCGGAATTAGACTTATGCTTTGCCTGGATCAACAGGTTCGGGCTTGGGCGCTTTGTCGCCGATCATGCGGACCTTGCTGAAGAGATCGGAGACCTTCATGCCGCTGAGAGCTTCAAAGAGCGCAGGAACTTGCGCGGCGATGCGGGTGATGTCACCGGTGAGCTTGTAGGCTCCGGCGGCGTCGCCATTGCCGGTGGAAACGATGGTGACCTTGTCCACCTTGCTGAGGGGTTCGCTGAGTGCGCGGACAACTTCCGGCAAACCGGTGATGAGCTTGTCCATGACGGCGGCCTGGTTGTATTCCTGGAAGGCCTCGGCCTTGACGTTCATGGCGCGTGCTTCGGCGTCGCCCTTCTTGAAGATGATTTCGGCTTCGGCTTCACCCTGCGCGCGAATCGCGGAGGCCTGGCCTTCGGCTTCGCTGATCAGGCGCTGGCGTTCGGCGTTGGCGAGCGTTTCGATGCGCTGGCGCTCGATCTCGGCCTGCTTCAAGACAGTGGCGATGAGTTCGCGCTCACGGCGAATGATTTCCGCGTCCTGAATTTTGATCTGGGCTTCGCGTTCGACTTGTTGAATGCGAACCTGCTCGAGCATGACGGTCTGCTGCTGGCGGTTGGTTTCGATTTCGTACGCCTTATCGGCTTGTGCCTGGGCCTTTTTGCTGATTTCCAGGTAGTTGGCTTTTTTGACGTCGAGGTCGCGGGTGGCTTCGGCTTGCTTGGCCTGGGAAGCGGTTTCCGCGGCGACGCGCTCCTGGTCCGCTTGCGCTTTGGCGATGGCGGAAGCGCGGGAAGCTTCGGCGCGCTTGATGGCGATATCGCGATCGGCTTCCGCGGTGGCCACGTCGGCGTCGCGCTTGATGCGCGCGATGTCCGGCCGGCCCATGTTGGTGATGTACTCGTTTTTGTCGCGGACTTCTTTCAAGGTGAAGCTGACGACTTCGAGGCCCATCTTGTTCATGTCTTCGGCGCAAGTAGAGCGCATGCGATCGCCAACCATTTCCGGTTCCTTGACGATCTGCTCGACGGTGAGCTGGCCGATGATGCCGCGGAGGTGGCCTTCCATCACCAGGCGGATGAGGCCATCGCGCTCGGCGGGCGTTTTGGTCAGGAATTGTTCGGCGGAAGTGAGAATGGATTCCTTGTCATTCTTCACCTTGATTTGCGCCACGGCTTCGACGGTGACCGCGACGCCTTGTTTGGTATAGAGATTCTGCTGCGGAGCGACGTCGAAAGACATCAACTCCAGCGAGAGATCCTTGCAGGTCTGCACCATCGGGAAAATTATTGTGCCCCTTCCGGTGTAGACATTCGTTCCGCCGAGGCCATAAACAATCAGCGCTTCGTGCGGCCCTGCCTTGCGATACATCCTGGCGATGACGGTCATGATCATCAAAGTGACCACGACCAGAATCCCCGCCCCAACCACCACATTCATAGGCAACCCGAACATAACGACCTCCCTTTTTTCGAACCGCGGCGAACGCTCGACCTGTATGCCGGTTCAGAAACTCAAGTTTTTACGAAATCGTCCCAGCGCTTTACGTACGCGATACCTTTTTCGTAGCGCTCGATCACGACTTCCGCGCCTTTTTCGATAGGCTTGCCATCCTCACTGCGCGCGCCTGAGCAACGCCTGGCGCCTCCCACAGGAAAAATAATTTCGCCGGTGCCGTTTTCGCGGATGGTCATGCTGACCGTGCCGATGGCGCCGATGATGCGGCGATCCTCTTCGCGCAGAGGTTCGTCAGAAGGGCCAATGAGCTTGATCAGGAAGCGCAGGACAACCCAGCCAGCGGCAAGGCCAGCACAAGAGGCGATGGTTACGACAAAGAACGTATGGACATGCGAATACTTGGTGAGCATGTAGCCCGTGCCGCCAAACCACGCCAGGAAGGCGAGAACGGTGGAAGCGTTGAACCAGGAAACATGCGTCCCACCGCCGCGCGCGCCTCCACGGACGCCACCACGCACGCCGCCATGTGCAGCACCATGACCAGCGCCGTGACCGGCACCGTGTCCGCCGCCATGGAAATGCGGCAGGTGGAAATGGAAATGCGGATGCAATTTGGCCGGAATGGGAAGATGAATGGCGCCCGCCAGGAACGAAAGAACGCTGAACATGACGCCGAACAGGAAGCAGAACAGATAGAAGTCAGACCAGGACATACTTCACCTCGCGGAGCGACACCCCGTCGCTCAAGACCGGGGGAAGAGCGGAACAGCGTTAATTCCGAGAAGAGGATGGGGGAGGATGACCCGATCCCGTCATCGGACGAGGTTGTAGAACTTCGCTCAGGCGATCGGCGAGACCCGGAGTACGAAGTATTTCGCCGAGGAGCAGAAGGGCGGCGCGGGAATCGGGAACTTCGGCGATGGAGAGAAGCGCCCGTTCGAGTTGCCGGTCGGAAGCGAACTGGTCAGCGCCGGAGTAAAGCCAGGAATCCACGGTGACATCGGCGGTGCGCAATTCGGATTGCAGTTCGCGGGAGTAGCCTGCGGGGTCGTCCACCAGGAAGCCGGGGTAGACGCGGAAAAAACGCGCAAGCAGTTCGCGGGAAGTGTTGGTCATGTGCGGGCGCGTGCCGCTTTCGATCTGCGACAGGTACGCCTGGCTGAGGCCGCGGCCGACTTCGTGTTTCATGGCCGCGACGACTTCGGACTGGGTCATGGGGCGGTTCAGGCCGCGAAGCGAGCCCTCGATGATGCGGAGGGAGCGGAGTTTGTCGCCGAGAGTCATGTGGGTATGTCCTTCAAGTATTGCGATATGCAAAATGTATATTGCAATATGTAATTTGTCAAGTGAAATCGGCAGATTCTGTAACATACTCATTTACATTAAGTTATAGCGGATAATGGAGGCAGCCCAAGAGCACAGTCAGGAGTGACTGTGCTACAGCGTGCTGTGGCGCTACTCGGGTTTGCGGAGGGAGTGGAGGTCGATGCCGAGTTGCTGGCATTTTTTGTAGAGGTGGCTGCGTTCGAGGCCGAGGGCGCGAGCGACGTTGGTCATGTGGAAATTGTGGCGGCGGATTTC
>CAYOOS010000065.1:0-11090 GCA_964405585.1 uncultured Acidobacteriaceae bacterium
GCTGTGGGCTCGGCGGGCGCTGGTGGAGGCGTTGCCCGCGGCAGGAATCAGTTGCAGTGCGTTGCTGCTTGTCGCATTCCCTTTGTCATTTGCAGTGCGGCTTCATGGCATGCCCGCGATAGGGCCGCGACTGCTATTGTTTGCTTGCGCGATCACCTGGGCGGCGGATACGGTCGCTTATTTTGTGGGGCGGGCGTTCGGCAAACATCTGCTCGCACCGCATTTGTCGCCTAAAAAGACTTGGGAAGGTTCGATTGGGAGCATGGCGGGATCGCTGGTGGTGGCGTGGGCGTTCAGCTACTGGATCAAGATTCCAGTTGGACATTTGCTGGCGATGGGAGCGATTGGAAACGTGGCCGGGCAGATGGGCGATTTACTGGAGTCGGCGTACAAGCGGTCGGCAGGGGTGAAAGATTCGGGAGGATTGCTGCCGGGGCATGGCGGAATTCTGGATCGCATTGATGCGCTGATTTTGTGCATACCGGTGATTTGGTATTACGTGGTGCTGGTGAATCCGACGGTGTTGGGATAAGGGCGAGGAGTTCTCAGTCATAAGTTTTCAGTTGTAAGTAAGAAAGGCCAGAAAAAACAGAGACTAGAAAACAGAGAAGAGAAGACAGAGAAGAGAAAACGGTCTGGCTCTTCTCCTCGATTCCTGATTGCTGATATCTGATCGCTGATAACCGTTAGCTAGCCACCAGGTATGATCCACTCAAAGGGGACTACACTCAGAATATGAAAAAACTATCGATATTGGGATCAACGGGGTCAATTGGACGGCAGACGCTGGCGGTGGTGGAGTCGTTGCCGGGCGAGTTTCAGATTGTGGCGCTGGCCGCTGGCAAAAATTTAGACGAATTGGCGGGACAGATTGAACGGCACCGGCCGGAAGTGGTGTCGGTGGGCGGGCCGGAATTGGTTGATGATCTGGCGCGACGGCTACGCGAAAAGGGGATTGTGCCGCTCCCGGAAATCCTGCACGGGCGCGAAGGCATGTTGATGGTGGGAACGCACGGGCAGGCGGACATGGTGGTGTCCGCGGCAGTGGGCGTGGTGGGACTGGAGGCGACCTACGAGGCCATCAAACGCGGCAAGGTGATCGCATTATCAAACAAGGAAGTCCTCGTGGCGGCGGGGGAATTGGTGATGGCGGCGGTGGAAAAGTCCGGCCAGCCGCTGCTGCCAGTAGATAGCGAGCACAACGCGGTGCACCAGTGCTTGCGCGTTGGAACGCATGGAGAAGTACGCCGGATTGTGTTGACGGCTTCGGGCGGCCCGTTCCGGAAAACTCCGCTAAAGGATCTTGCCGGCGTGACCCAGGAGCAGGCACTGAACCACCCCAACTGGAAGATGGGCAGCCGGATCACGATCGATTCGGCCACGATGATGAATAAGGGGTTTGAGATAATTGAAGCGCGGTGGCTGTTTGGGGTGACGCCGGAGCAGATTGAAGTGGTGGTGCACCCGCAGTCCACAATTCATTCCATGGTCGAGTATGTGGATGGGTCGGTGCTGGCTCAACTCGCGCCACCAGACATGCGTATGCCGATACAGTACGCGCTAACGTACCCCCGGCGGGTCGCATCTAACCAAGTGGCGTTGGATTGGAAGAAGCTGAAACGTCTGGACTTTGAGAAGGCGTCTACGCGGCGGTTTCCGTGCTTGCGGCTGGCGAGGGAGGCTCTGAAGAAGGGTGGGGCGTTGCCCTGCGCGCTGAACGCGGCGGATGAGGTTGCGGTGGCGGCATTCCTGGATGGGCGGCTTGGCTTTTTGGGGATTGCGGAAGTTGTCGAGCGAGTGTTGGGACGAACGCCCAAGGTCAAGTTTGCGAAGATGGAGGACGTGCTAGCGGCGGATCTGGAGGCACGAAGGGTGGCTATTGAAGAAGTTGCAAAGCTGGCTGCGGCATAAGTCGCGGATGGCAACTTGCTAAAGCGATGGAGTGTGCGGGGAGTTGGGGGTAGCGTAAACTAGACAGGCGAGGTTATTGGACGGAATGAATACGATTATCGGCATGGTGCTAGTCCTGGGCGTGATTATTCTGGTTCACGAATGGGGACATTTTATTGCCGCGCGATTTTTTGGCGTGCGCGTGGACGTCTTTTCGATTGGATTCGGACCACGGCTGTTTGGAATGAAGCGCGGAGCAACGGACTGGCGCGTGAGCATGCTGCCGCTGGGCGGGTATGTGCGAATGGCGGGGCAGGACATTACCGATATCGATTCCGGGGAAGAGGCACCGAAGGGATTGCCGGATGAATTGATGAGCAAGAAGCGCTGGCAGCGCGCCGTGATTTCGTTCGCGGGGCCGGCGGTGAATCTGGTTTTCCCGTTGGTGTTGCTGGGCGGATACTACCTGATTGCGGGAGTGCCGTACGCAACGTTTGAGCGCAAGCCGGTGGTGGTGAATGAACTCTCCTCCGCGCACAGTGAATCCGTCAACGGTCTCCAAGCGGGCGACACCGTGGTGTTGATGAATGGGACCAGGAATCCCAACTGGGATCTGGCGGCCAAGATTCTGAGCCAGGTAAATCCCGGTGGTACGGTCAGCGTGGAAGTTGCGAATGGCGGCGTCTCGCGGCATTTGGATATACCTGTTACGAGTGATCCGAAGGCCCATGTTCTCGGCTACTTGCCCATTCTGCCCACCATTGGAGAGGTGATGGCTGGCACTCCTGCGAGTCGCGCCGGTCTGCAGGTCGGTGACGTCATTCGCTCCGTCGATGGCCAGAAGATTACGTATTGGGACCAGTTCGTGGATCAGGTCCGCGGTTCTGGTGGTAAGACGCTGCAGCTAGAGGTCGAGCGCAAGGGCCAACCAACGAATTTAACCATTACCCCGAAACAGGGTCTGGGCGATAGCGAAGACAAGAATTTCCAGATCGGCGTCGCGCCCCATTTTGATTATGCCTACGAGCGCGTGGGCCTCACGCAATCCGTGCGCGAGGCTTCCACCAGAACCTGGGAGTACGTCACGGGAACGTTTGGCGTGTTCGCGAAACTCTTCAGCGGCCGCGTCAGTGTCAAGCAGCTCCAAAGCGTGGTGGGAATATCGCGCGTCGCCGGACAGGCGGTGGCGGAAGGGGCGGCGGCTGTAATTTCATTCATGGCGCTGATCAGCGTGAATCTGGGGATACTGAATCTGCTGCCGATACCGATCCTGGATGGCGGACATATTCTGTTGCTCTCCATGGAAGGGATCCGTCGCCGGGATTTCAGCTTGACGTTTAAGGAGCGGTTTATTCAGGTGGGGTTGGTATTTCTTTTAGTGCTGTTTGCGTACGTTATGTACAATGACGTGGTTCGGCTGTTGCCGACACATTCGTGAGGAAGAGAGAGCCGCGGAAAGATATCAGGACCCGAAGAGAAGAAGTAAAAATGTATAAGAGTGCAAGAGTATAAGGGTGTAAGAGTTGAAAGCGGCGGGATTTGCGAAAGGCCACATGGCGGTTGCTCCAACTCATCGCGTGTCGTCCGGAGAACGGCTGAATAGTGCCGAGACTACGGGACCGTTGCAGCAGTCTATACGGAAGAAGGGGATTCGTCTGACGCGGCAGCGGCGGGTGATCCTGCAAGTGATGGACGCGGCGGAACAGCACCTCGACGTGGATCAGATCCTGGCGCGGGCGCAGAAGCTCAATCCCGAAGTGCATTTGGTGACGGTGTACCGCACGATTGATATGCTGAAAAAACATGGGCTGATCGACGAACTGGATTTGCTGCATCTGCGCGGCGACCGGCACTACTACGAGACGCATGGACCGCGAGATCACATCCATGTGGCATGTTTAAAGTGCGGCAAGGTGCGCGAGTTCGAGAGCCGGTTGTATGAACAGTTGAAGGAACAGATCGCGCGCGATTTTCAGATGCAGGTGACCGTGTCGCGGACCGAAGTGGGCGGCATTTGCAACGAATGCCTGGCGAGCGACGGCGGGAAGAGTAAGGCCTCGGTTTAAGGAGCCCTCCAAAATCTGAGCAGTAGAAATTCTTCTCGAGGAGAGGTGTGCCTGGTAACTGGAAGAGGCTGAAAGTTGAAAGGCAAAAGTTGAAAGAAACAGAGAAGAGGAAGACTTACACGGAGATCACGGAGGACGCAGAGTTCACAGAGAAGAGAACCCAGAAGTTACACGAAATTTGAGTGGCGATGAGGGGTTAGTTGGCGCCGTAGCCAGCAGGGCCGGGTTGGTGGTGCCACCAGCCGACGGATTTAGGGAGGTTGTGAAGATGGTCTTGACTACCGCCCTTGTCGTGTTTCTGCCGGGGCTGCTTGTTTCTGTGAAACCAGGACCATCTGCTTTTGTGAACGGCAGTGGTGTCTTGCTGCGACTTGTGTTTGGGGAAAGCCGCAAGCGGTGTCGCAGCGAACAGGACGCATGCACAGGCGAGGACGAGAAGATGTCTCTTCATCAAGGTGCCCCTTTTTTTGACCCTTGAATCTTTTTAGCACAGTTGAGCAGGCCGGCAATACTGTACGAAAGTACCTTGTAGCGAAGTAGGCATGGGCAGATAAGTTCTTAGTTTTCAGTAGATAGGCTCAAGGTTTAGGAGAAACAGGTGGGGCGGGCGAAGGATAAACGTTGCGTGGTGATTTGCCTGGCTGGATAGCAGAGAACCTGGGTGATGGCCCGCTGCAGTACGAATTCAGCGGGAAACGGTATGGTAAGATAAAAGATTAATTTTATAGGAAAGTGTCGGATGGCGGAATTTCCACTCATTGATAACACACAATTTGAGCCGGATGACGAGTACCGGCCGGAACCGGAACCCGAGCCGCAAGCGCCCTCCTGGATGGATGGGAGTGTGCGCATTGGGATTCACACGTCCATTGCTGGGAGTCACCTGAGAGCGCTGGAATCGGCCAAGAAGCTGGGGTGCAGCGCGCTGCAGATCTTTTCGGCCAGCCCGCGCATGTGGCAGGGGGCGGTGGCGCGGATACCGGAATCGGATGCGAAGGCGTTTCGCGCGCGGCGGGCAGAGTTAGGCCTGGGGCCTCTGGTGATTCACGCAAATTACCTGGTGAATCTGGCGGCTTCACAGCCAATGCTGCGGACGCGGTCCATCCACGCGTTTCATGAGGAACTGGTGCGGGGGGTGCTCTTGCGGGCGGATTTCCTTGTGGTGCATCCGGGTGCGCGCGGGGAATCGTCCATGGAGCAGGCCATTGCGACCATTGTGGAGAGCGTGAAACAGGCGTCGCGGGGCGTACCGATGCGCGGAATGCGAATCCTGATCGAGAACACCGCTGGGATGGGAACGGCGGTGGGTTCACGATTGGAAGAAGTAGCGGCGATTGTGCGCGGGTTAAGGGATATCAACGCCGGTGTTTGCCTGGATACGGCGCATCTATTCGCGGCGGGATACGACATTAAGAGCGAAGAGGGTCTGGCGAATACCGTGGGGCAGATCGAGCGGACGATTGGTCTGGAAAATGTGCCGGTGTTTCATGTAAACGACTCGAAGATACCGCTGGGCGGGCGCGTGGATCGGCACGAGCATATAGGGAAAGGGAAAATTGGCGAGGTCGCGTTTGCGCGAATACTGCGGCACCCGCGGTTTGGGGCTAAGGAGCCCCAAGGACTTCTAGGCCGCGCGTTTTTGCTGGAAACACCGATTGACGAGCCGGGAGATGACCGGCGCAATGTGGCGAAGTTGTGGGAATTGGCGGGACTCGAGGGACCAGAAGCGGAAAAGGGGTTCAGCATGCTGACCCCGGCGCTGAAGAAGATTCGGAAAGAGATGGAGAAGAAGGGAAAGAAGAGTACGGCAGCGAAGAAAAAGGCCAAGAAGTAACGCAGAGGGGAACAGGACCCGTGGCGGACTATAACCCGCAGGTGATTGAGAAGAAGTGGCAACAACGGTGGGCAGAGAATCGCGTCTTTGAATCGGAAGTAGACCCCAAGAAACCGAAATATTACGTGCTGGAGATGCTGCCGTATCCTTCGGGCGCGCTGCACATGGGTCACATGCGCAACTACACGATTGGTGACGTGGTGGCGCGCGTAAAACGGATGCGCGGATTCAACGTGCTCCATCCGATGGGCTGGGACGCGTTTGGTTTGCCCGCCGAAAATGCCGCGATCAAGAATCACACGCACCCGCGCGAGTGGACAAATAAAAACATTGCGGAATTCCAAAGAGTGCTGCGGCGCTTCGGCTTCAGCTACGACTGGCGGCGCGAGATTTCCACCTGCGAGCCGGAATATTACCGGTGGAACCAGTGGTTTTTCCTGCGCATGCTGGAGCGGGGAATTGCCTACAAGAAAAAGAGCCGCGTGAACTGGTGTCCGAAATGTTGCACCGTTTTGGCGAACGAGCAGGTGGTGAATGGCGGTTTCTGCTGGCGGCATGAAGATACGCGCGTGGAAGCACGGGACATCGAGCAGTGGTTTTTGCGGACGACGGCGTACGCGGAACAGTTGCTGGATGATTTGAAGGAGTTGGAGGGTGGATGGCCGGAACGGGTCATCACCATGCAGAGGAATTGGATCGGGAAGTCGGTGGGGGCGCGGGTAAACTTTGATATCGCGAACGTCGCTGGCACTGCAAAGATCGAGATATTCACCACGCGAATTGACACGATTTATGGGGCTTCGGCGATTATTCTGGCGCCGAATCATCCGCTGGTGCTGAAACTGATTGCTGGTGCGAAGAATCAGGGCCAGTTGGAAAGCAAACTGACGGAGATGAAGCGCTCTTCAGTGAAGATGGAGGATATCGCCACCGCGGAGAAGGACGGTTTTTTCACCGGGCGGGAAGCGATCAATCCGTTCAATCAGGAACGGATTCCGATTTGGGTAGGGAACTTCGTGCTGATGGAGTATGGAACCGGCGCGATTATGGCCGTGCCTGCGCACGATGAGCGTGACTTTGAGTTCGCTAAGAAGTTTGGATTGAAGATACCGGTCGTGGTGAAGAAGAAGGATTTCAGCACAGAGGACACAGAGAGCACAGAGCCGAAAGAGGCGTTCACGGAGTACGGGATTAGCGTGAATTCGGGCCCATACAGCGGGTTGGAAACCGAAGCGGCGATTGAAAAGATGGCTTCGGACGCCCAGGCCAGGGGATTTGGCAAGAAGGAAACGATTTTCCGGCTGAGGGATTGGGGGATCTCGCGCCAAAGATATTGGGGCACGCCGATTCCCGTGGTGTACTGCAAGAAAGACGGGATGGTCCCTGTGCCGGATAAGGATTTACCGGTGCTGCTGCCGGCGAATCCGAAGCTCACAGGCGAAGGGCAATCTCCACTGGCGACGGATCCGGAGTTTTTGCATACGACTTGTCCGAAGTGCGGTGGGCCGGCCCTGCGCGAGACGGACACGATGGACACGTTTGTGGACTCGTCGTGGTACTTCTACCGGTATTGCGATCCGAAAAATGACAAGGCGCCGTACGATTCGGCGAAAGTGGGCTACTGGTTCCCGATTGACCAGTACATTGGCGGGATCACGCACGCGATTCTGCACCTGCTGTACTCCAGGTTTTGGTGCAAGGTGATGCGAGATTTGGGATTGATTACGCATAATGAGCCGGCAGCGCGACTGTTCACGCAGGGCATGGTGTTGAAGGGTGGAGAGGCCATGTCCAAGTCCAAGGGCAACGTCGTGGGCGCGATTGATATGGCGGAAAAGTATGGGGCGGACACGGGTAGGCTGTATACCTTGTTCGCGGCGCCGCCGGAAAAAGACTTGGAGTGGAGCGAGGAGAGTATCGAGGGGGCGTGGCGATTTTTGAATCGGGTCTACCGGTTGGTGGAAAAGCATGCGGGAGGACTAACCTGCGACGTGCGATCAGAGGCGCCCGCAACTGAAAAAGAAAAAGCATTATTGCGGAAGGCGCACCAGACGGTGCGTCGCGTAACGCAGGATTTTGAAACGCGCTGGCACTTCAATTCGGCCATCGCTCAGATTATGGAGTTGACCAACGCCATTTATGCTGTGGAACCGCTGGAAGAAAATCTGCGGGCGGAAGTGCGCAAGGAAGTGCTGGAGTTAGTGACACTGATGCTTGCCCCAATGACACCGCACCTGGCGGAAGAGTTGTGGGAGATGCTGGGGCATGGCGATGGATTGTGGAACGCGGTATGGCCGGCGTTCAATGCGGAATTGGCCAAGGATGACGAGGTTGAAATTCCCGTACAAGTGAATGGGAAAGTGCGGGGAAGAGTGCGGGTGGCGGCGGGAGCTTCACAGGAAGATGTGTTGAAGCTGGCCCAGGCGGATGCGGGCGTTGCGGGGCATCTTGCTGGGAAGACGGTGCGGAAAGTGATCTTTGTGCCGGATAAGCTGCTGAACATTGTGGTGGGGTGAAGCATGGATGGGGCGACGGCAAAGCAGATCGAGGGAGAGCAGGGACCGATGAAGACGGAACTGGGCGGCGTGGTGGTGCTGGATTTTGGAGGGCAGTACACGCAACTGATTGCCCGGCGTGTGCGCGAACAGCAGGTGTTCAGCGCGATTTTGCCGTGCACTACGGCAATCGAAGAGATTCGGAAGTTGCAGCCGGCGGGGATTATTTTGTCGGGCGGGCCGAGTTCCGTGTATGACAAGGATGCACCGAAATGCGATCCGGCGGTACTGGCGATGGGAATCCCGGTGCTGGGGATCTGTTACGGCATGCAGTGGATATCGAAGACTCTGGACGGAAAAGTGGAGCCGGTGAAACGGCGGGAGTACGGGCCTGCGCAGCTGGACCTGGAACAGGCCGAGAGCGAGATTCTGGCGAACTTTCCGCGAACGATGCGCATCTGGGCGAGTCACGGGGACAACGTGCTGGAATTGCCGAAGGGATTTCATCTGACGGCAAAGACGGCAAATGCGATTGCCGCGGCAGAAGATCCCGCGCGCAAGATTTATGCGGTGCAGTTCCATCCGGAAGTGAATCACACGGAGCATGGAACGGAGATATTGAGAAATTTTCTCTTCAAGGTGTGCAAGGCTGAGCCGAAGTGGAGCGGGGCTGCGTTTATTGAAGAGTCGGTGGAAGCGATACGGAAGAAAGTGGGCGCGCACAGGGCCATTTGCGGGCTGAGCGGCGGCGTGGATTCGACGGTAGCGGCGGTGCTGGTCCACCGGGCGATGGGCGACCGGTTGACGAACATCTTCGTGAACACAGGGCTGCTTCGGAAAAACGAGTTTGAGCGCACCTTGGAGATGTACCGTGAGCGGCTGGGTCTCCGTGTGATCGGCGTGGATGCTTCGGAGCGATTCCTGACGAAATTGCGGGGAGTGACGGACCCCGAGAAGAAGCGAAAGATTATCGGCGGGGAGTTTATTGCGGCGTTTGCGGAAGAGGCAGAGAAGCTCCAGAAGGGCGAGACGCGTGGGGAAATCAAATTCCTGGTGCAGGGCACGTTGTATCCGGATGTAATTGAATCGGTCTCCGTAAAGGGGCCCTCGGCGACCATCAAGACTCACCACAATGTGGGCGGGTTGCCGGAGAACATGCCATTTGCCCTGGTGGAACCCCTGAGGGATTTGTTTAAGGACGAAGTGCGCAAGATTGGAAAAGACTTAGGGTTACCTGTAGAAATACTGGTAAAACACCCATTTCCAGGTCCCGGGCTGGCCGTGCGGCTACTTGGGGAGATCACCAACGAAGGCCTGGCAAAACTGAGGGAAGCGGACGCGATCGTGACCGAGGAGATCCGCCGGGCTGGGCTTTATGAGAAGGTGTGGCAGGCGTTCGCCGTGTTGCTGCCGGTGCGCAGCGTGGGGGTGATGGGGGACGGCCGTACCTACGGGCTTACAGTGGCGGTGCGTGTGGTGCAATCGGATGACGCGATGACCGCGGATTGGGTTAGGCTGCCGGGAGAGGTGCTGGAGCGGATATCCACGAGGATCGTGAACGAGGTGCCGGGAGTTACGCGGGTCGTGTACGACGTCAGCAGCAAACCGCCAAGCACGATTGAGTGGGAGTGAAGTAACGGTACACTTTTGAATCGTTTCAGGGGTGTGCTGGGAGCACAGTATTAGGGGCTGAAGTTGAGGTCCTTCGCGGCGCAAACGGCACGCCGCTCGGGATGACAATCTGTGGTCCGGGAGTCGGGGGGTAGAAAGCGAAAAGCCGCCCCCGGCGCGTGAGGGCGGCTAATCTAGTCAAGCAGTTGTGACGAGAGGGATGAGAATGATTGCAGTACTACCGATTGGCCATTTTTTGCGCCATATACAGCAGCAACTTGCGATCTTCCTCTTCCGACTTGCTCAGCAAGCGGCGAAGCTTGTTGAGGTAGCGAGCCTCTTTGCCGGCGCTGCCCCAGGCGATGTCGTCAGACGACCTGCGCTTGGGGAGATTCGGCAATTGAGGCGGCTCCTCGCCGTCGTAGAAGAGTTGATAGAGTGGGCATTCGAGAGCGCGCGCCAGTTTTTCCAACGTTTCAATGGCCGGAACAGTGTGGCCATTTTCGACGCGGGAAATATAACAACGAAGTAGACCGGTGCGCTTCTCGATATCACCCTGGGAGAGTTTCTTTTCTTCGCGCAGAGCGCGAAGACGGTCACCGATAATCATGAGTTGAGTATTCCACAACTAGTTAGAGGTAGCAAGTAGAAACATTGCGGGGCTGTTGAAATAAGATTGACGAGGACTGGACAGGATTCTAAGAATAGCGTAACCAAAAGACGATGCCGCGCGTCCCAAAACCAGAGACCATGGCGCTCCCCGAAGTGGCGGAGACGGAGAGGCTCGTGGCGCAGGCAGGTCGGAGCGGCGATGACCGGGAACTGGTGCGGCAAGCAAAGGCTGGCAGCAAGGAGGCCTTCGAGGCGCTGGTTGTTCGGCACCAAAGCCGGGTATTCGCGGTGGCCGGCGGAATCCTGCGGAACCGGGAGGACGTCGAGGACATTGCCCAACAGGTGTTCTTCAAGGCGTATTTCTCGTTAAAACGGTTTGATCAAAGGGCTGCCTTCAGTACATGGTTGTACAAGATTACGGTGAACGAATGCTGGGACGTGCTGCGAAAGAGAAAGGTGCGGCCTTTGGTGTTGGAAGTGGATTTGAGCGAGGAGCAGTCCCGGCAATATCAGGCCGCGGAACAGCTTTCCGATGGCCGGCCGGACGCGAGCGAACAATTAGCGTCACGGGAACGGGTAGAC
>CAYOOS010000065.1:11100-13695 GCA_964405585.1 uncultured Acidobacteriaceae bacterium
GACCAATTGTTGGGGTGCCTCGAGGAACGCGACCGCTCGATGCTGGTGCTGAAGGAAGTGCAGGGATTTTCGGTGGAAGAAATTGCGGAGATATTGGAGATCAACGCGAATACCGTCAAGGTTAGGCTGTTCCGTGCGCGGCAGAGAATTGCGGAAAGTTTGAAACGCCGGTTGAAAGCGAAAGCGTAAGTAGCGTAAGAAGAAGGAATTGTGATGTCCAAAAGCAATGATGAGCAGAGAGGGGAACGCGAGATGGCTGATGAGCTGGAACTGAAGAACAGCGAATGCCGGCGATTCCTGGAAGAGATGGAAATGGGGCCGGCTAGCGTCGGAAGCGGGCACCAGCAAGTCTGCGCGGATTGCCGGGCGGCGCTGGAGGATTTTCTGGCGACCCGGAAGGCGCTGGAGCCTCTAAGCCTGCCGGTGGCGGAGGCAGGGCCGTGGTTTGCAACGCGAGTAATGGCCGCGATCCGTTCACGGGAGAATGAGCAGGAAGAGCGGCGAAATGGTGTGTGGCTCGGGATCAGGAGGCTGGCGCCGCGGTTGGTGGCGCTGTGCGGGTTGGTGCTGGTGGTGGGAACAACGTGGGCGTATCAGGTACGGCAGGACGAGCTTGCGCGGCGACTCCAGATTAGTTCGGGCGAATCGATATTTGAGTCGGTTCCGGCGCCGTTGAATGACGACGTGATGATAGGGGCGGGAGAGCGTCCATGAATGGAGAAACCCGGCGGAAGGCTTGGGAGTGGCTGGCGGTTGTGTTCGTGTTAGGGGCGGCGATTGGCGGAGTATTCGGCTACAGTTTCGCGCTGAGGAGTCATGCGGACACCAAAGCAAACGCACCGGCGCCGACCGAGGCGGAACGGCGTGCCAAGCGCGTGTCAGAGATGACCAGTGCGATTGGGTTGACGCCGGAACAAGCCCAGAAGGCTGATGGGATTATTGGGGCCGCGCACGCGGAAATGGGGGCGATCCACGACAAGGCTGAGATGGATGTGGATGCGGTACGGCAAAAAGCACGGGCGCAAATAAGAGAGTTCTTAACGGAAGAACAGAAGCCGAAGTATGAGGCGTTTGTGCGGCACATGGACGAGGAGAGGAAGAAGCAGCAAGGGAAGTAGGGGAGCCTTCAGTAGTCAGTTTTGAGTTGGAACTGAATCATGAGTTTGAACCGGGTGAGCTTAGCGCTTTCCCGGTTTTGTTTTTTTCGGACTCCCCAGGACGCTCACAACTCAGATCGTTGATACCCGCGTGTCCACTGAGAGGAAAGTCGCAGTGGGCTGCAGGCTGATCGTTGACTATTTGAGGTTGCGCATGAGGTCAGAGGCGGTTTTGGCGGCTTTCTTGATTTGGTCGACGCTGTGGACCGCTGGGTCGGAGTCAGCAATCTGGTCGGCGAGCACGTCGGCGTTGGCGCTGATGACGCAGAGGAGGTTGTTGAGAGTATGGGTGACGGCTTCCAGGCGGCTGGCGGGGAAGTGGCTACCGCTGCGGATGTCGAGTGCAGGTTCCATCTGATCAGCCATCCTAAGATGGGTTTGAGTCTTCTGCTCGGAATGGACTCCGAGTAGCGTGGTGTGAAACAGGTCCGCCGTGAGTTGATTGAGAGGCAGGCAATGGGAGGCGCCGGCTTGCTGAGCCTTTTTGTCCAGATCCTTGACGGAGGGATAGAAGAGCGCCAGGACGGGAATAGCAGGGTATTCTGTGCGAACCTTCTGAATGATGCGAAGGCCTTGAAAGCTCCAGGCATGAAGGTCAATGGCGAGGGCATCCCAATAGCCCTCGGCGAGCACGCGAAGCAGATCAGAAGGTGAATCGGAGCGATGTATGCGCAAGGGAGCGGCGGGAGCTTCCGCGAGCGCGTTTGAAACTCTCATCCAGGAGGGGTTTTCGCCCAGGAATAGGATCTGGAATACGGTATCGTCCATAGGTCTTTCTAGCTTCTCCTTGCATGTTGTGCACGAGCATGTTCATAGTTGAACCCCCGCTCGCAAATTTGCGAAACACTTCGCTGAAGCAAAATCAGGAAACGCCTTCGGAAACTACAGGGCGGCCACCCGAAGGAAACAAGCGCTGAATTTCCATCAGCAACCCCTCGGGGAGGAGGCTTTTGGGCACGAAGCTATGCGCGCCGCGTCGCAGGCATTCCTCACCAAGGGAAAGGCCATGTAGTTCGGAAAAAATAATGATGCGCATATCCGGACAAACCAGGCGGATATGCTCCGCAGCCTCCAGACCATTGACGCGTGGCATGCTGAGATCGAGTAGGACGAGATCGGGATTATAGAGAGAGGCCAGTTGCACGGCGTTCTGGCCGTCACTGGCGGTCCCGACGATCTCAAAGCCCCCGGCAAAGTCCAGATAGTCGCAGACGGAACGCAGGGCGGTGGGCGAATCGTCAGCGACGAGCACGCGGATTTTGTTCATTGCGGACCTCACTTCTCCGAAAAGACCTGATTAATATTCCTTAATGTTGCCGGAGGAGGTCAAAGAGGGGAATTGGAGGGATTGCGTAGGGCGGATTCACTAGTACTGTGGGGCAACATATTTTGAATTGCATGAAATCTGCGGGATCAGGGCTCCATGGGCGGAGAAGGA
>CAYOOS010000066.1:0-13299 GCA_964405585.1 uncultured Acidobacteriaceae bacterium
GCCACCGTTGACCTGCTGGCCCGCGCCGGATGGAAAGTCACGCTGAGCTCCCGCAGCTATGTGCCCGCCATTGATGACGCCGAAATCGACTGCCTGCTGGTGCGCGCGCAAGAGATGGCGCGCTACGTCGAATCCGGCGCTCTCGACGCCGGAATTACCGGCCACGATTGGGTGGTGGAAACCAACGCGGACGTCCTGGAACTTGCGGAGCTCGTCTATGCCAAGCAGCGGCTGGCGCGCGTGAAATGGGTGCTGGCGGTTCCTGAGGATTCGGCGATCCGCACGCCGCGCGACTTGGAGGGGAAGACTATCGCGACGGAGGTCGTAAACATCACGCAAAAATACCTGGCGCGCCACGCTGTGAAAGCGCGCGTCGAGTTTTCTTGGGGCGCCACGGAAGTAAAGGTGCCGCAGCTCGCTGACGCCATTGTGGAAGTTACGGAAACGGGCTCTTCGTTGCGTGCCAACCGTTTGCGCATCCTGGAAACCGTGCTTGAGTCCTCCACCGTCTTCATCATGAATCGCAAAGCCGCGGAAGATCCCGCGAAACGGGAAAAGGCGGAAAATGTCGTGCTGATGATGCAGGGTGCGATTGCCGCCGCCACACGCGTCGGTTTGATGCTGAATGTGAAGCAGGAGGATCTCGCGGCGGTTCTCGCTGTGCTCCCTGCGTTGAAGAATCCCACCATCTCCGCGCTGAGCGATTCCGATTGGGTCGCCGTGAACACCATCATCGAAGAAGCGGTGGTGCGGCAGATTTTGCCGAAGCTGAAGGCCGCCAAGGCCCAGGGCATCGTGGAATATCCCCTGAACAAGATCGTGCTCTGATGAGAATCCTGAAACTCACTGCGAAAACCGAAGCCCAGCTCATGCGCTTGCGTGAGGGTGATGATCGCGTCGCTCTAAAGGCTGCGGCGAAGATCCTCGCGGATGTCCGCCTGCACGGGGATGCTGCACTCGATAAATGGAATCGCAAGTTTGATGCGGATGCGACGAAGAGCACTGCACTCTGGATCTCACCCGCTGAAATGGCTGCGGCAAAAAAACGCGTCAGCCGCGGATTCGTTGGCGCCATTTCTCACGCCGCGGACAATGTTCGCCGCGTGGCGGAAAAACAGATGCCGCGCGAATGGTCGCTCCTGGTGGAGTCCGGCGTGAGCGTCGCGCAGATCGTTCGCCCGCTCGAGTCCATCGGCTGCTATATTCCCGGCGGACGCTTCGCGCTCGTCTCGACGCTGGTGATGACCGTGGTGCCCGCGCAGGTCGCGGGTGTGCGGCGCATCATTGCGGTGTGTCCGCGGCCGAACGACGAATTGCTGGCTGCTGCTGATTTGCTGGGCGTGACGCACCTTGCTCGCATCGGCGGAGCACAGGCGATTGCCTCGCTAGCTTATGGCACGAAGCGAATTGCACCGGTCGAAAAAATCTTTGGACCGGGCAATCGCTATGTCACCGCCGCGAAGCAAATCGTCAGCGCCGCGTGCGCCATTGATTTGCCCGCGGGGCCGACGGAGGCTGTTGTGCTTGCCAATCACGGAAATCCCCGCTGGATTGCTGCTGATTTGCTGGCGCAGGCTGAGCATGCTCCCGATGCTGGGAGCTACCTAGTGACCTCTTCTGCGCGCTTCGCTACAAAAGTTCAGCGCGAAGTGATGGCGCAATTGCAGGAATTGCCTGCCGATAATCCCGCGCAACTATCGATTCGCAAGACGGGCGCGATATTGCTGGCGCCTTCTTGGAACGCGGCTTGTGAATTTGTTAATCGTTTTGCGCCGGAGCACCTTAGCTTGCCCTCCGACGACAGCGAACAATTAAGTAAGATTCGCGCTGCCGGGACCGTGTTTCTTGGCCCGCTCAGTGCGCAACCCTTCGGCGATTACGCCAGCGGCAGCAACCACGTTTTGCCGACGGGAGGCTGGGCGCGTCGTCGCGGTGGCCTGAATGCCAGCGATTTTGTGAAATGCATCAGCGTGCAAACGATTGGCCCACGCGGTTTTCGCCGCCTCGCCAGTGATGTGGAAGTTCTGGCCAGGGCCGAAGGGCTTTTGGCGCACGCCAACGCGGTCGAGGTGCGCCGATGAAAGTGCGACTCCCCGTGCGCAAAGCGATTCTTCTGCGCCGCACGTACGAAGCCCCCGCCGAAGGCCGAGCCAACAAGATTCGGCTGGACTATAACGAGAACACCACGGGTTGCAGCGCCGCCGCGCGAAAAGCACTTGCCCGCCTGACCGCCAAGCAGATTGCCACCTATCCCGAATACGCCGCGCCCACACGCAAACTGGCCCGCTATTTCCGCGTGCACCCGGAAGAACTGCTCTTGACCAACGGCGGCGATGATGCCTTGCGCGTTTTCTTCGACACGTTCGTTGAGCCGCGCACCAGCGTCCTGATCTGCGAACCGACCTTCCCTATGTATCGTTACTACGCCGAAATTGCTGGGGCGCGCGTGCAGGTTTTGCGTTACGGCGCGAACATGGAATTTCCGTTGGACGCAGCGCTGGCCGCGTTGCGCAAGAAACCTCGCGTATTTTTCCTTGCGAATCCCAATAATCCTACGGGCACGCTGGTGCCGCCCACCGCCATTCGCAAACTGCTTCGCGCCGCCACACATACCGTCCTGGTTTTGGATGAAGCCTACGCGGAATTTTCGCCGGAAAGCGCTGTGCCGTGGGTCCGCAGATATCCTCATCTTTTTGTGGCGCGCACGTTTTCCAAAGCGGAGGGCATGGCGGGCCTTCGGCTGGGCGCCGTGATTGGCCAACGCGATTCGCTTTCGCTGGTGCGGCGCGCTATGCCGCCTTATCCCGTGAACGCCGCGGCACTCGCCGCCGGTGTGGCTGCCGTGGAAGAGCGCAAGACTATCGCGCGGTACATCCGGGGCGTAAAACACCTGCGCGCGTGGTTTGGCCGCGAACTGCAGAAACGCAAAGTGCGCGTCTATCCCAGTTCGGCCAATTTTCTGCTCGCCGATTTCGGCAAGACCGGACCCGCGTTTTTCCGGAAGCTCGAACGCCACAACATTTTGGTGCGTGAACGCAGCCATGACCTTGGCCCGGGGTTCGCGCGTATCACTATCGGCACCGAATCGGAACTCAAGAAACTTTTGCGCCTGCTTGGGCGCAACTCCCAGGAATAACCTATGCCCAGAACTTCCACGATTCGCCGCAGCACCAAGGAAACGCAAATTAATCTCCGCTTGAATCTCGATGGCCGCGGCAAGTCCCAAATCTCCACTGGGATTCCCTTTTTCGATCACATGTTGGATCTTGTTACGCGACACGGCGGCCTCGATCTTCGCCTCGCCGCCACGGGCGATTTGCACGTGGATCAGCATCACACCGTGGAGGATGTCGGCATCGCTCTCGGCGAGGCCGTGAACGCCGCGCTCGGCAATAAAAAAGGTATTCTCCGCGCCGGATATTTCCTGATGCCGATGGACGAAACCCTTGCGGCTGCGGCCATCGACTTTGGCGGCCGCGGCTTTTGTGTTATCAAAGCAAACTTTTTCGCAAAGCGGGTCGGCGATTTTCAGACTGAATTGGTGGAAGACTTTTTCCAGGGATTTGCGCAAGCCGCGAGAGCCAATGTCCATCTGCGCGTTCTCTATGGCCGCTCTTCGCACCATCAAGTGGAGGCGCTGTTCAAAGCCTTCGCCCGCGCGTTGCGGTTCGCCGTTTCGCGCGACAAGCGGCTGCGCAATGTTTTGCCGAGCACCAAGGAACTTCTGTGAACGTTACGCTGCTCGATTACGGCGCGGGCAATGTCACTTCGGTTGAGCGGGCCTTGCGCCGCCTCGGTGCGCAGGTGTTCACCACCAATCAGCCCGAAGCGATCGCAACCGCGGAGCGGCTTATTCTCCCCGGCGTTGGCCATTGCGCCGCTCTCATCGCGGCTCTCGACGCGCACGGATTGCGCCAGCCGTTGCTTCATGCCATCGCACGTGGAACAAATTTCCTCGGCATCTGCCTGGGCTTGCAGGCTCTCTATGAAACGAGCGACGAGGCTCCATCGCTGGCGGGCCTTGGCCTGTTCCCCGGCCGCGTCACGCGTCTCCCTGCGGGAGTGAAACTCCCGCACATGGGTTGGAATCAATTGCAGCACGCAAAGACGAGCCGCCTTCTCGAGGGCATTTCGCCCGAAGCCTATTTCTATTTCGCACACTCCTACGCTGCGCCCGCCTCTGGCCCCGAAAGCATTGCTGTTTGCGAACACGGCCGCGCGTTCATCGCCGTCGTCGAACAGCGCAACATTTTCGGCGTGCAATTCCACCCGGAAAAAAGCGGCGCTCCCGGCGCGAAACTTCTCGAGAATTTCCTGAGGTTGCCCTCATGAGCCTGGCGCATCGCATTGTTCCCTGCCTTGATACGGACGGCGTTCGCGTCGTCAAGGGTGTCCACTTCGAAGGACTGCGCGATGCGGGCGACCCTGTGGAACTTGCCGCTCGCTACAATGCGGAGGGCGCCGATGAATTGGTCGTCCTGGATATCGCTGCTTCGCGCGACAATCACCCCACGTTCCTCGAAACCATTCGCCGCGTCGCCGAACAGCTCGCCATTCCTCTTACGGCGGGCGGCGGCATCCGTTCGCTAGAGAATGCGCGCGCCGTTGTGCGCGCCGGAGCCGACAAAATCACCGTGAACACCGGCGCGGTCCAACGCCCTGAATTGATCGGCGAGCTCTCCCATGAATTTGGCGCGCAAGCCGTGGTCCTGGCCATTGACGCGCGTCGTGAAAACGAACGTTGGACAGTGCGAGTTCGTGGCGGCCGTGCAGCCACGGGGCTTGACGCGGAAGAATGGGCGCTTCGCGGAGTAGAACTCGGCGCGGGCGAAATTCTTCTCACTTCGATGGATCGCGATGGCACGCAATCTGGCTTTGATGTTGCGCTGACCGCCGCCATCAGCCGCGCCGTCAGCGTCCCCGTAATTGCTTCCGGTGGCGCGAAAATCCCCAAGCATTTTCTGGAGATTTTCACGCAAGGAAGTGCGGATGCCGCTCTGGCCGCCTCCATCTTTCACGATCAAGTGCAATCCATCCGCGCGTTGAAATCGTATCTGCGCGAAAACGGCGTGGAGGTGCGCCTGCCGTGCTGATTCCGTGCATTGATTTGCAGGATGGCCAGGCCGTGCAACTCGTGCACGGCCGCAAACGCGAACTTGCGGTGGCCGATGTCCTCGGCCTGCTCGACCGTTTCGGCCACTACTCCTGGCTGCACGTCATTGATCTCGATGCCGCCATGCGCAAAGGCCAGAACAATCGCCTGGTGCAGCAGCTCTGCCGCGAAGCCCGCCGCAAATTCAAAATCAAGCTGCGCGTAGGCGGTGGCATTCGCACCGTGCGCCGCGCCGAATCGCTGATCGGCCTGGGCGTCGAACAGATCATCGTTGGTAGCGCCGCTTTTCGTGAGCAGCGTCCCAATGTGGCATTCCTGAAACGCCTCGCCGCTCGCATCGGCAAAAAGCATATCCTGATCGCGCTGGACACCGCCGAGGGACGCATCGTCATCCACGGTTGGCGCAAAACACTCTCGCTCGCTCCCGCCGAAGTCATGTCCGCGCTCGAACCTTATTGCGCCGGTTTTCTCTGCACGGATGTGGACCGCGAAGGCACCATGCGCGGCGTGAATCTAGCGTGGTTCCGCGAGTTGCGCCACTCCACGCTCTTGCCCATCGTCGCCGCCGGTGGCATCTCCACCACCCGCCAAATCACCGCCCTCCAAAAAATCGGCATGGACGCCGCCGTCGGCATGGCCCTCTATAAAAACCGGGTGCGCTAATTCTTAAAGTCCAGGTTGGTCGGAGCTTCCGGGAGCGACGCTCTAACTTTGCCAGTAGTCGGAACATCCATCCCTACGGTTTCAAATTTCACATTGCTGATCCAGACGGCCCCCGATTTGTTCAGCAGAATTCCAAAAGCGATCACGGTTGCGCCTTGCGGCACATCAAGCACCACATCATAGTGATGCCACTCACTCGTGCCTTTGATGGGCCGGTCCATCATGTTGTCGAAGCTGACTGCTGTTTTGGGGCCCGCGTCCACTCGCATCCACAGTCCCGCCCAGTCGCTCACACTTTTCGCCTTCACGATCGCGCTCAGGCGAATTCGCTTACCGACATACTGTTCGGCGCTGAACCCTTGATTCAGCGTGCCAAACCCATCCCCTGCGGATGGTTTGGATTTCAGGTAGGCGCTTGGGAAACCGTGGTAGCTCGCTTGGGGATCGATACCGGTCACATAATCTGCGGGCTTGGTCCCCATAAGAGACCAGCCCTGGGGCGCCGTAGTGGTTTGGGCCGATTGATTCTGAGCGGGCACACGAACGGCGGCGAGTGGGATGAGCACGCACACTGCAACAAAACCAACTTTCAGCTTCGTCATCTTCGATAGACGCCTTCGGTTATTCTGGGCATTCAAAATGGCCATAAATCTCCTTTCGAGATTCGACGGACGTGCGACGGCTAGAGCGGTAGCCCATTCGCGTCCGGGACATTGCAATGTTTGGGATAAGTCAAGCAACTCGTTGGCGTAAAGGGTAGCCGGTACTCCGGAATTCAAAACGGCGTCGTCGCAGGCGCGTTCGCTCTCCGCCCGTAGCTTCCCAGCCGCAATCCATGCTAGCGGATTGAACCAGTACAGGCAGCGCAGAAGCTCGGAGGACATTTGCATGGGCCAGTCAGCGCGGCCGATATGCGCGAATTCATGAGCGAGCACAATTTGTCGCCGGTCCCTGGACCATTCATTTGCGCAAGAGGGAGGAATGACATGCGGTTGAAGAATTCCCCATGTCAACGGCATTGACAGGCGACTGCTGCCTCGAAGGATTCGCACAGGGCGCGCAACTCCAAAGCATTCAGACATTTGTGCACCAAGCCCCAGCCATTCAGCATCCAGCAATGGTCTGGAGCGCGCCGACATCCGTGCCAACTGCGTAAAGCCCACGACGAGCCGCAGGCCCATAACAGCGAAACCAAGTATCCAGAACAGAAGAACCCATCGCATGAGGTCGCTGGAGAGCAACTGGTTGGCGGAGCTATGATTGGCGATCGCCAAGGGCGTCGCACGCAAAGCGGCACTGGATATTATGTTGCTTGCAGGTACCCAATGCTCTGCGGCGTGTTCGACCGCAACCGAGTACCGTCCAGGTATCAGCGCAACAAACAAAGGCAGCGTCAACGAACCGAGAATTCCTACCACCCATACCCAGTGCTTCTGAGCGGCTGATCGGCGGCGCAAACCGGCAGATGCAATCCAGGCCAACGCAAGCACGATCGTAACCTTCGCTACGACTCCCAGAACCACGGTGAGTGACGGAAATGTGTCGGCGTGTAAATTCATCGCGACACCTCCTTCTTGTTCTTGGCCACCAACTGCCTCACTCGGTCGAGCTCCTCGAGCGAGAGCTGCGCAACTGCTCCTCCGATCAATGTGCTAACCACTTTCTCGACGGAACCGTCGAAGAATGTTTCAACGAGATGACGCAAGGCGGATCGCCGCGCGATTTCGCCCGACACCGCCGGAACATAGAGGTATCGCAGCCCCTGCTCCTCGTGCCGCACATGCCCCTTTTCTTCCAGCACGCGGAGTTGGGCGCGCACCGTCGAATAACTCTGCTTGTTCCCAAGTTCAGCCAGGACCTCGCCAACAGTTCCTTGCTCAAGCCGGTAGAGAACATCCATAATTTGACGTTCTCGGCGTGTGAGGGTGTGGGGTTTTGGCTTCTGTATCATTGACATGCTACGTCTCTAGCATTGATGCTAGAAAACTAGCACGTGCATGCACTCGTGTCAAGCTCATTTTGTTGAGGTCTGTCGACCCCCGCAACTGAAACTGACTGGGAACCGCCGCGCGCGCTCCTCAATTCCTTTTCCTCGCGCCCGCGCCTGCGCTACGATAGAAAGCAATGCGGTGACCGCGTTCCTAAAAGTGAGGCCCTATGCTCGTATCCTTCCGCCCCTGCAGCCCGAAAGATCACGGTACTCTGCTGAAGTTCATTACCGCCTACTACCGCTTCGACAAAATTCCCTTCAATCGCAAGGACCTTGTGCAGGGCGTCCACACGCTGCTGCGCAATCTTTCGCTGGGCAAAGCGTGGCTCATGGAAAGCCACAAGAAGGCCGTGGGCTACGCCATCGTCACCTACAATTTCGATCTGGAATATGGCGGCATGGAAGCCATGCTCACCGATCTCTACGTGGAGAAGCGTTACCGCAACAATGGCATCGGCTCGCTGGCGCTCTATGAAATCGAAGATTTCTGCCGCGAGCGGGGCATCCGAACCATCGAATTGCAGGTGCAGCACCACAACAAATCCGCCGAAACCTTTTACCGCAAGGCCGGTTTCCGCATTCTGCGGCGCAAAGTGATGTTATTGGATGTACGTCCCGAGGAAGTGGCCCGCGCCCACCGCGCTAGCGCAAGTAAGCGTCGGTAATATACTGCTGCACCATGCGCTGGGTATTGAAAAACGATCCATTGATCGCAATCGAGTGTCGCATCACTTCAAGGTAGCGATTGCGCTCCTCATGAAACATCGGCAGGATCACGCTCTCCAGTTTCGAGTACAGGCTTTCCGCATCCAGCGCGTTATCGACCGGCGTCTCCGGACCAGGGTCGCCACGATGCGGTTCCCCGATGGACCACCCGGTCACGCCCTCGATGCAACCCTCCACCCACCAGCCATCCAGGATGCTTAAGCTCGGCACGCCATTCACCGCCGCCTTCATCCCGCTGGTGCCGGAAGCTTCCAGCGGATATTGCGGCGTGTTCAGCCACAGATCTACGCCGGAGGTAAGCTTTAAGCCCAGGTCGAGGTTATAGTCATCCAAAAACGCGACCGTAATGGCCTTTTTCAGCGCCTTCTTCGCCTTGAAGATTTTCTTGATGATCTCTTTGCCGCCGCCATCGTGGGGGTGCGCTTTGCCCGCATACACGATCTGGAGCGGCCCCACATTTTTGGCGATCTGCCGCAATCGGTCCAAGTCGCGAAGGATCAGGTCCGCGCGTTTATAGCCGGTGGCCCGGCGCGCGAATCCGATCGTAAACGCATCGGGGTCCAGCTTCAGGCCGGTCTTCTTGCGCACAGCTTCCAGCAGGCTGTGTTTTGAAAGCAGGTGCGCCGTCCAAACTTCTTCCGGAGGCAATCCCAAGGCGCCGCGCAGGCTGTAATTGTCCTCGCGCCACGAAGGGATGTAGCGATCGAAAAGGTCCTGAAAAGCGGGCGCGGTCCATGTGGCTGCGTGCACGCCATTGGTAATGGCTTCGATCGGCACGTTCGGGAACATCTTCCGGGATACTTCACCGTGCAGCTTCGCCACGCCATTCACATAATTGCTCAGGCTCAGCGCAAGGTACGTCATGTTCACTTTTTCGCCGTGCCGCGCGGCTTCCTGCCAATCCGGATAAGACTGGTCTGCCTGCAGGATGCTCTTGATCAATTCCATGGAGGACTCATCCTTGGCATCCAGGAAGCGGACCTGCTCTGGCACCAGCCGGGAAAGATACTCCGCGGGGAATTTGTCGTGTCCCGCGGGCACCGGTGTATGCGTTGTGAAGACGCACTTGTTGCGCACGCGTTCGATGTCCTCGCCCTTGATGGCCGTGCGCCCGGCTCGCTTCGTCTCCTCTTCCAGCAATTCCATGGTGAGCAGCGCCGCATGCCCCTCGTTCATGTGATAGCGCATCAAGTCCGTATGGCCCAGCGCGCGCAGCATGCGCACCCCGCCAATCCCCAGCAGGACTTCCTGGGACAAGCGGTAGTACGGGTCGCCGCCATACAACGCCCCGGTTAGTTCGCGGTCTCGCTGGTCATTCGAGGGCAGATCCGCATCCATAAAGTAAACGGGCACCTCAAACCCGCGCACGCCTTTCACCATGTAGCGCCAGGCGCGCAGTTCCACCGGCCGGTTTTCCAGCATGACAGTGATGTGCGGCTCTTCCTCCACCAGGAACTTCTCCACATCCCATTCCACCGGCTCTTCGGTTTGCGCTCCCTCTTCACTAAGCACCTGCCGGAAATAGCCTTTGCGATAGAGCAGCGACACCGCCACCATCGGCAAGCGAATGTCTGCCGCTGCGCGGATCGTGTCGCCGGCCAACACACCCAAGCCGCCGCTGTAGCTGGGCATAGCGTTTTCCAGGGCAATCTCCATGGAAAAGTAGGCTACAAACCGTTTAGGTGGGTGCAACACCGAAGTGGCCATCTTCCGTCCGTCTCCGTCCGCTGCGGCGCTCCTGCCGCTACCAAATCAGCTGCCTGGTATTGAAGCTTCTATTCTCCGGGAACGGCGCCTAACAGGCAAGCGCACCGCATCCTGACGTTTCCTCCAGCTGGCCGCCCTTTCTCTCTGAGCCCCTCCGGTATATCCTTCCGGCATGTCCACGGTCCTCGAAGGAGTACGCGTTGTCGAATTGACGGAAGCCCTTGCCGGTCCATACGCCGCGATGCTACTTGGCGATCTCGGCGCTGATGTCATCAAGGTTGAACGCCCCGGAGTGGGCGACCACTCGCGCACCTGGGGCCCTCCCTTCGTGGGCACTGAATCCGCCTACTTCCTCGCAGCCAATCGCAACAAACGCTCCATCACCCTCAATTACGACCACGCCACCGGCGGCGAAATCCTCCATCGCCTTCTTGCTTCCGCGGATGTCTTCCTGTGCAATCAACCCTCCATAAAGTCTCTACAGCGCCGCGGCATTGATCCCGATTCCCTTCGCTCCCGGTACCCACGCCTTATCCACTGCAGCATTACCGGCTATGGCTTTAGCGGCCCCAAAACGGAACGGCCCGGCTATGACATCATCGCCCAGGCTGAAGCAGGCGTCATGAGCTTCACAGGCGAACCCGACGGCAACCCCGTTCGCTTCCCCATTGCCATCGCCGACATGACCACCGGCATGTACGCCACCACGGGTATCCTTGCCGCTCTGTTTGCTCGCGAAAAGACCGGTCGGGGCGACTTCCTGGATATGGCCTTGTTCGATTCTCAACTCACCTGGCTGGCTAACATTGGCAGCAACTACCTCAACGCAGGCGTCTCGCCCGAGCGCTGGGGCAATGCCCACCCAAGTATCGTCCCCTACCAACTGTTCCGATGCTCGGATGCCCGCCACATCGTGGTGGCGATCGGAACCCAGGAACAATGGCTGCGCCTTTTGCCCCTTTTGGATGCCGAAGTGGAACTTCGCGCGGACCCTCGGTTTGCGGATAACTCCGCTCGCATCGCTCACCGCCGGGATCTGATTCCGCTGCTCCAGGCGCGATTCGAGCGCCTGCCCGCAAAGGAATGGCTCAAACGGCTGGCCGCTACCGATATCCCTGCGGCGGCGATCCAGACCGTGGCGGAAGCACTGCACGACCCGCAAACGCTGGCGCGTCACCTGGTCGTGGAAATCAAGCACCCCACGCTGGATTCCGTCCGCAGCATCGCCAATCCCATCCGTTTCGCCGCGCAACCCATCCTTTATCGCCTGCCACCGCCCCGTCTCGGCGAACACTGCGCGCAAATCCTTCAGGAACTTCACTATAGCGGCGCCGAAATGGAAGCCGCTCTGCAATGCGCTTGTTGCCAAAAGCTGTGTTGATCAGGCAGGGCTATACCGCAAAGCTCACGTCCATCATTTTTTAGTTGCTTTTCTGATTATTATATTATATTAGACTTATAACGATTTAACAGTGCGCTATCCCCCCCAGCCCGTAGCGCCTTATAGCGATTCGCGCTGACTGGAGGGCTGCACCATGCTGTACGACTCCTTGCTCGAGGATCAAGTCACTCACCGCAATTTCAATCTTTGTCCGCATTGTGTCCACCACAACCAACAGGGCTTCCTTGGCCGTTTGTGCGAGTCCATGCCGATGATCTCTCGATCGGATGGCGATACCTTTCATCTTCTTCTCGCCGATCGCCCCCTGGCCTATCCTCAAGAGCGCTCTGCCGCGGCTTCAGGCGGCATCTCGGTGTGCTTCTGGTATTCCCATGTGGCCACAGGCGCCGACACTCACACCACGGTTGTCATCCTGCCGGAAACCCGGTTGAACCAACCTGTCCTGTTCCGTGCTATCGAATCCGTCGCGGATCTTCTCGCGGGCAAACTCCTCCACACTAATCGCCTCGCCAGCCTGTACCAGCTCTCTGGCCACGCCCTTCAGCCTTTGGCTCTCTAGCTGGCCGAGCGCGCATAGTTCGGCGCTCGCCGGCATCTTGGCGATGCCCTCACTTCCCGATTGCCGTTGTTCTTGAGGTTTTCGGCCCTGCGCTGCTTTGGCGCTTGCTATTACAGCCGCCCTGTCGCCATTTCCATCTGGGCTTTTCTAGCCTTCGTATCCGCCGCGAGCTGCGCAACGGTCACCCCGGAGAGCACTCCGGTCAACGCCATTTGCGCCTTTTGCCAGACGGGATGGACCCCACACCAGGACTTGCGCTCACACGTCTGCCCGGTTCCCAGGCACAAATTCAGTTGCGTGGGCCCTTCGATCGCTTCCACCACATCCAGTAGCGTCACTTCCTGGCTGGGCACTCGCAGAGAGAACCCCCCACGGGTTCCGCGATGCGAGGTCACCATCCCCGCATGTACCAACCGTTGCACCACCTTAGAGAGAAAGCTACCGCGAACACCGGTAGCTTCAATCAGGTCATTCAGTTGCATCTTTTCGCCCAGGGGCAAACAGGCCAGGTGAACCATGGCGCGAACGGCGTAATCGGTTGCACGTGTGATCTGCATAGGAGTTATGGACTTTCCGGGTCCAATTATCATCCATCAGAAGCTATCACCCCCTTGCAGCGCAGTGATATGCAGCATGCCTCACAGTGACGAATGTCACCCCGCTCTTCGCCCTTGTACCGCGCTCTTTTTATCCCCAAGACGACGCAAGCCCTAGCTGCTCCGGGCGAATCTCCTCCTTCCCGCTCCAGGCTTTGCTGCAAATTCATCCCCCACTGGCGCAACGGAAAATTCCCGCGACCTCGCTCTTTCTCTTTTCTGCTTTTTGTTCCTTTTTCTTTCGTTTGCGGATAGACTGCTTGCGTGGCAAAGCCAGCATTTCTGGCGTACGATTTGCCTTAGCTGTATTTCTCATCATCATCGAGGGCTGAAAAAATGAACATTCCCCATAAATCCGGCAGCGACTCTTGCCGGAACTATCTCGCTTTTCCCCTTCTACTCTCACTTGCGCTCGCTGCCGCGCTCTCCCGCCCTCTTGCAGCTCAAGACATCACCTACTCGCAAGATCCCGATGCGGCCAAACACATGACTTTGCTTCTGCACGATTACGATCCGCATGCGATGCTGCATACCGCCGTTCAC
>CAYOOS010000067.1:0-13275 GCA_964405585.1 uncultured Acidobacteriaceae bacterium
CGAAGATTGAACTCTCCTCTCGAAACGCAAGGCTGGGTGCTGATCGCGCGCATCATTCGTCCGCGCGGCAATAAAGGGGAAGTCCTGGCCGAGCTTTTCACCGATTTTCCGGAACGCCTTTCCTCTTTCAAACAGATTTATTTGCGCAGGGGCCAGGCCCAGCCGCAGGCCACAGGTTTGGTCCATTTCTGGGTAGATCGCAATCATCCGGAACATGGGATTTTTCACTTTGCTGGTTGCACGTCCATTGATGCCGCGGAAAAACTGCGCGGAATCGACATCCTGATTCCCATGGCGGACCGTGTGGAGCTTCCCGCGGGCCGGTATTTCATCAGCGATCTGATGGGCTGCACGGTGTTTGAACTGCCGCAAAGCGGGACGAAATTGGCTTCGCCCGCTTGCGCTGCGGAAGAAGCGCCCCGCGTGCTGGGGACCGTCCGCGATGTTTTCTTCCCGGGAGAAGGCGTGGCCGGCACGCCGCTGCTTCAAGTGGAAACTGCCGCCGGTGAAACACTGATCCCTCTTGCAGCGGATATTTGCGTGAAGATCGACGTGGCCGGGCGGCGCATCGAAGTTCGTTTGCCCGAGGGATTAACCGATCTTGATGCGACGTAAAGACTCGGCGGGTTTCCTGCATCGAGCATACGGAGCCTCTGTTAGACTGGCCTGCAATGCGCTTTGACCTCATCACCATTTTTCCGGAATTCTTTGACGGGCCGCTGGACCACGGCATTGTGCGCCGCGCGCGCGAAGCGAAGATCGCGGAGATTCACGTGCAGGACCTGCGCGAATTCACCAAAGACCGCCACCGCACCGTGGACGACCGGCCCTTCGGCGGCGGCGAAGGCATGGTACTGAAGCCGGAGCCGTTGTTCGAAGCTGTCGAAAGTTTGTTGGGTCATGGCGTGGGCGATGCGGAAAAGCGCATGCCTTCGCAACCGGGAACCGCCGTTGTGTTGATGTCCGCCGCGGGGAGATTGTTCACGCAGGAGACTGCAAGGCGGTACGCGAAGCTAGAGCGAGTGATCATAATTTGTGGACGGTACGAGGGCGTGGATGAACGAGTAGCGGAATACCTGGCCACCGAAGAGATATCGGTTGGAGATTATGTTTTGAGCGGCGGGGAACTGCCTGCCGCAATCGTGGTGGACGCGGTGACGCGACTCCTGCCGGGAGCGCTGGGAAACGAAGCTTCCACGGAAAACGAATCCTTCAGCGAATTGGAACCTACGGAACCAGCAAGCGCTGTTGCTGGGTCATCATCGCGCCCGGCGAAACTGCTTCTCGATTTCCCACACTACACGCGCCCCGCGGAGTACCGTGGCTGGAAAGTGCCTGACGTCCTGATCGGCGGAAATCACGCCGAGGTGGCCAAGTGGCGCCGGCAGCAGGCCGCAGAGAAGACACGGCGAAACCGGCCAGACCTCTAAGCGCCGTGCCGTCACGCGGATAACAACTAGGATTTCCGCCACATCCTGTTTATAATAGTAGTTTGCCTTAGAAGTGCTGGCCCCGCCTGAGTGGGTCTGCAGGGAACAAAGAAAATGAATCCGGTAATTCGTAAGTTGCACGAAGCGCAATTGCGCAAAGACCTCCCCGAGTTTCGCCCCGGCGACACCGTGCGGGTAAACGTCCGCCTGCTGGAAGGCGAAGGCGAAAAGGTTAAGGAACGCATCCAGTCGTTTGAAGGCGTGGTGATCTCGAAGAAGGGCCGCGCCAGCAGCGCTACGTTCACCGTGCGCCGCGTAAGCTTCGGCACCGGCGTCGAGCGTATTTTCCCGCTGCACTCGCCCTCGATTGCCTCGATTGACGTGGTTGGAAAGGGCAGTGTGCGCCGCGCCCGCCTCTACTATCTGCGCGATCTGCGTGGCAAGGCCGCCCGCATCAAGCGCGCCGCCCGCGAGGAAGCCGCTCCCGAACCGGCCGAGACAGCCAAGGCCTAAGCAGTTTCAACAATTCGAATTCATCGGGGACAGGCTAGCGCCTGTCCCTTTTTTTATTTGCCCTTGAACGAGATTAGCGATTCGTCTCAAATCGCAACTTCCGCGCGTCGTTCCGCGTGGTAAGATTTCCGCGCAACTTTATTATGGGGCGACTCTGTTCTTCCCGTTACGAGCGGGCAGCACTGAGGCATGGCCTGTGTCAGGCAATGAATTTGAATCGAGCTGGGAGAGGAGCGCAAATCGAACTAGTCAAGGTGCAATCCTGAATTGACAGTGTGAAACAAAAGGGACCGATGAGGACAGCGTGTTCGACCCCTGCATGTTAAAACGGATCGCGACAATTTCTTGTGTTCTTGTCGGACTTTCCTTGTGGTTGTTCCAAGCGCCGAAGGCCGTGCACGCATCAATTCGCATTGAGGGTGAGTGGCTCGGTGATACGCAAGGCCAACAATTCGGTCCGGTGACCGAATATCGACTATCTCCGGAAAAGTTAAAGAAATCGTATGTCAGTTACCTGACGCGAGGGCCTTTCTCAGTAGTCCTCGACGTCTATTTGTTCGGTGTTTTCTATTTAATCTTATGGAGACGCTGGTCGGTATCGTGCCGCGATTGGATCGAAGAATCCTTTGAAACGCGATTCGTGCAAGGCTTGGTTCTTATTCCTGTAGCGTGCTTTCTCGTGTGGCTGCTATTAGCACCGATAGGTTACCTCGAACAATGTTTCGCGGCGTGGGCGGGTTCAGGTAGCTTCGACCCGATCGGTTTTTCCCTCGGCTGGATGGTGATGTTCCTCTTTGCGGCCCCGCTATCCTTGGTTAGTTTGTGGATTCTGTACTGGTTCATTCGGCGAAGCCAGCGGCGCTGGTGGTTCTACCTCTGGCTTATTTTCATTCCCATCAACGCCTTGGAAATCTACGCCTCCCCTTTAATCATCGAACCGTTGATTAGCCGCTCTCTTCCACTGGCGGAGAGACATGCAGATTTCGCTAGCCAATTAGAAGATGTCGCGTTGAAGGGCGGTTTGCAGATTCCGCCTAGCAGAATGTACGAAATGATTGCTCTCAAGAAACAAGGCGGACCCTACGGGTACGCGACGGGCCTGGGGAGTACGCGCCGAATTGTCATTATGGACACGTCGTTTCGTCTGCTCAGTAACTCTCAGCTTCTGGCCGTGGCCGCCCATGAATTGGGTCATTACGCGCTACATCATCGGATTAAGCAGTTTTTGTTTTCGACTCTTTTGTCTCTGTTGACGATTTATCTTGGGTATAGACTGGCGAACTGGCTACTGCGACGATGGGGCGAGCGCTGGGAAATCCGAGGGCTGGATGACTGGGCGGCGATGCCACTGCTATGCTTTGTGTTCTGCTTCTTCTGGTTTGTCACAATGCCAATCTCAAATACTTACAGCCGATACCTCGAACACGAGGCAGACAGGTACGCACTCAAAATCATGGCCGAGACCGCACCGAATTCGGGGCAGATCGTTGCGCAGGCGTTCCAGGTCCTTGGCGAAGATGGGCTTGACTACCCCTTCCCTAACAAGTTTGTGGTGTTCTGGACGATGGATCACCCCCCAACCGGTGATCGCGTACGATTTGCTCTTCTCTACAATCCAGCAGGTGCACACTGAACGTTTTTCTTTCAACGAATAAGCGATAGGGAAGCCAACGAGAAACAGGGGCGTGGTAAGATGCGAGGCGCATATCACGAATATGGCGCGACTCTGCTCTTCCCGTTTCGAGCGAGCGGCGCGAAAGCTCGGCTGGACCCGCATTGCGGGGCTCGATGAAGCCGGGCGCGGCGCGCTGTTTGGACCCGTCGTCGCCGCTGCGGTCATTCTCAATCCCAAACGCAGGATTGTAGGCCTGGATGACTCCAAGAAGCTCACCGCTGAGCGACGCGTGGAGCTTGCCGAACGTATCCACGTGCACGCCATCGCCTGGGCCGTCGCCGAAGTGGACGCACAGCGCATTGACGCCTGGAATATCTATCAGGCCAGTCGGCAAGCCATGACCGCGGCGGTGCTACAACTGGCCATACAGCCCGACTACCTCCTGATTGACGCCATGGAACTCGATCTCCTGACGGAGCAGAAATCGCTAATCAAAGGCGACGCGCGCAGCGTCTCCATTGCCGCGGCTTCCATCCTGGCAAAGACGCACCGCGACGCCCGCATGGAAGAGTGGGACGCTGTATATCCGCAATACGGCCTCGCGCGGCATAAAGGCTACGCCACGGCAGACCATCTGGAAGCACTGCGGCAGCATGGGCCGACGCCGCTGCATCGGCATTCGTTCGCACCTGTCCGCGATGCCGGGTGCTGGGCTGCGGGAGCAGTCCAGGAAGCGCTGCCGCTGGGAATCTGGCCACCGGGAAACTAACTTCCCTTTCGCCATTTCTTCCCCTGAGTTGGCGTATCTGCCACGGGGATAACTGCCTGCTAACAACCTGCCGCGCTTTGATTGACGCATTCCACGATGGACTGTAGCGTGAAAATGTAGCGTTGCAGAACTCCCGGCATTCGCAACGCCATCAGGGAGAAAGTCGCGGACGGCTTTCGCGGGGAAGCTGTCCCCTATGGGGCATGGCCTACAACAAAAGCAAATTCGTTGAAGCCGCACAGAAACTGCTGAATCAGGGCAAGGTGACGCAAGCCATTGCCGAGTATCAGCAGATATTGAAGTACGAACCGAGGGACCAGGTCACCCTGATGACCGTCGGAGAGCTGTATATCCGCCAGGGTGAGACGTTCCAGGCTATCGATTACTTCGAGCGACTGGCGCAGCTCTTCGTCAGTGATGGTTTCCTGACGAAGGCTATTGCCGTTTACAAGCGCATTGCGAAGCTTGCCCCCGAAGAGATTCGTCCACTCGAAAAACTTGCCGACCTGTACGTGCAGCAAGGGGTCATGAGCGAGGCCCGGCCGCTCTTTTTGCAACTTGCTGAACTCCACCTGAAGAATAACAAGCAGCCGGAAGCGGTGGCGCTGCTGAAAAAACTTTTGCTGGCGGAACCCGATAACCTGCGTATTCAAGTGCGCCTGGCCGATCTGTATCAGGCTATGGGGCAATCGGGCGAGGCCCTGGAAACCTATATCTCCGCGGCACAGCGTGCCCTGGCCCGCGGCGAAATGCAGGAATGTGAAAAGCTGGCCGACAAGGCGCTGCACCTCAACCCGAAAAATCTGGATGCCCTGATCATCAAGGCCAGAGTGCTGACGACCACGGGGAATATCACGCAGGCGGCGGAAATCCTGGAGCGCGTGCCGGATTTGGATAAGGGCGGCGAGCCAGCTGAACTGCTGATGGATTTGTACCTGAAGAACGCCAAGTGGGACGAAGCCACGGCCTTGGCGTTGAAGATTTTCTCTTCTGACCAGAAAAACTTTACGGCGACGCAGAAGGTAACGGAAGCGCTTCTGGAATCCGGACAAGGTGAACGCGCCATGTCCGTGCTTTCCCGCATTCGTATTCCCATGATTGACGCGGGTGAGCACGAGGGCGTGGTGCACCTGCTGACAGAATTGGCGACACGTCTGCCCGGGCGGCTCGAGCCGCTGGAATGGCTGGTGGACACATTCGGCCGGACCAGCGATTCGTTCCGGTTGCCAGACGCCTTGGCGCAGTTTGGTGATGCGCTGGTCGCCGCAGGAAAACTGCAGCGGGCTAAAGAAATTTTCCAGCAGCTGGTGGATCGCGAACCGGAGAGCGATTCGCCGAAACGCAAACTCAACGACGTACTCCGCAAGCTGGGCGAATTGCCGGGAGAACCCGTGGCCGAACCTGCCGCCGCGGCGGTGGAAGCACCCGAAACACTACAGGCAGAATTGCCCGAGGCACCTGCACCCAAGCTTCGTCCCGACATGGATTCCGACACTCCGGAAGTCTCGGCGCAGACAGCAGCGTCCGCGCCGGGGGAGCCGGAACTCGACGAAGAGACTCAGAAGTTCATCGCGCAATCCCTGACGGACGTCGATCTATTCGCCAGCTACGGGCTGACCCAGAAGGCCATCGGCCTGCTCGAAGCGATACTTCGCCGCGCGCCGATGCATACGCCGACACTCGAGAAGTTGCTGGATTTCGTCCTGGGAGCCGGCGACGACCGGCGAACTGCGGAACTTGCCGCACAGCTCGAGCACATTCATTCCCTGCGCGGCGATGTACGCAGCAGCGAACGGTTTGGCGAACTTCGCCGCAGATTCCAGCGCGCGGCGGGTTTGACGGACGATGAAATCGCCGCAGCCGTGGCCGCCGCCATGCCGCAACCCGTGGAAACTGTCCCTGTCGGGGAACCGGGCACCGAGGTTTCGACGGAGGGTGTAGAAGAGTTTCCTGTCGAAGCAGCCGCCGTGCCGGTCGAAGAGGCGGCAGTTACGCCCGTGGAAGCAAGCCCGGTCACACCAGCCCACGCCGCGGAAACGAAGGAAGAAATACCAGAAATTGAGATTGTTGAACCTGTGCCTGCGGCAGCCGCTTCTTCACACGAAGAAGTTGATCTCTCTTCCGAGTGGGCTACGCTGCTGGAAGAGACGAAAGAGCCGGAACCTGCGGCAAAAGTCGCAGCGCCAACACCAGGAGCCGAAGCGCCCTCGCATGTGGAGGAGGTCGAGCTGCAGGATTTGGTGCTAGAAGATGAAACCGCGGTGCAAATCCCGGATGAGTTGCTGCCGCACGAGGCTCTGGTGCCGGCGACCGAAGATATTGGAACACCGAAAATCGCCGTGCCTGTTGATGCGGATGATCCGGAAGGCTGGGGTGCGCCAGTAGCGGAGGTTCCCGAGGAAACGTCTGCCCCACCGGCAAGTGCGCCCGTGGTGCCGAGCGCGCCGCAGGTTGAGGGAATAACTGGTCAACATAAGGAATTGCTGCCCGACGAAGAGTTGACCGCTTTGCCGCTGCCAGAACATGGCGAGGTGGCCGCCGAGGGGCCGGAACCCGCCTTGGAACTTCCGCAGGCTGCCCTGCCCGGGCCGTTGCCTCCAGAACCTGAATTTGAACTGGATCAGGATTTCGAGTTGGTGATCGAGCCGGAGCCCATTGTGCCGGCCCACGAAATGTTGGGCCAAGTGCCAACGCTTCCGAAGAAAGAGGAGGTTGCGGCAAGCACGCCTCCGGGCAAGCCGCAACCGAAGGAAAGAGTGCCTGCCGGCGCACCGGTAAACGGCAACGTATTCTCTTCCGAAGATTTCCTGTCAGATCTGGCGAAAGAGATCGATCAACTGGGCCTGGGCGAACTGCAAAAGCCAGCGGCCGCGGAACCCGAGTCCGCCGCTCCGGTTGCCAACAAGGAAGAATTGGTCGCGGAGCCCGCTAGCGTAAACGGAGAATCATCCCCGCTGAAGGAAGTGTTTGACGAATTTCGCGCGGAACTTGGCGAAATGGGCGCCGAAGATGAAGATCTGGAGACTCACTACAATTTGGGTATTGCCTTCCGCGAAATGGGCTTGCTGGAAGAAGCCATCGGCGAATTCCAGAAGGTTGCCAAAGCTAACGACCGCGGCAAAGCCTTTCGTTACGCCATGCAATGCTGCACGTTGCTCGGCCTCGCCTTTATGGAAAAAGGCCAGCCCAGCATTGCGGCCATCTGGTACGACCGCGCCCTGCTGACCCCCGGGATCGACACGGAAAGTAAACTCGCCTTGCGGTATGATTTGGGAGTGGCCCAGGAGTCGGCCGGTGATCTGGATTCGGCACTCAAGAGCTTTTCCCAGGTCTACGCGGTGAACATCGACTATCGCGACGTTGCCGAGCGCATCAGTGCGCTTCAGAAACCCGCTCGCTGACCACACAGATACAAACTTAGGCAGGGGTCCTGCATCCCTCGATGAACCGCATTCTGCGCGCCATGACCGTTGTGTTGCTGTTTGAGATGGGTGCGCTGCTGCTGTATCTGCCGTGGTCCTCTTTCTGGGAGCAGAACTTCTTCCTGCACCGTTTCCCCTGGCTGATGCCCATCCTGCTGCATCCCTCGATGCGGGGAATCGTCAGCGGCATCGGCGTGCTGGATATCTTTGTGGCCTTTGGCATGTTCAGTTCGCGCCCGGCGCCGGTTCCCCCACAACCCAATCCGTGACCTGAGCTTGCGTGGCACCGCCGGGAGTTAGCCGGGTTGTGTCTCGCCAGAAGCTCCCCGAAAAAAGTCGCTCAGCGCTCCATCAAGCGGCGAAGCAGCCGGATTTGGCCGGCGTGATAGATGTCGTGGAAAGCTGCGCCGTAGAGCGAGCGAAGGATTTTGGTCGAGGGCTTGGTCTTCAAGCAGCGCCGCACGCTTTGCTCCAGGGCGCGATGTTCTTTTTCCAGCAGCGCAAGGTCGGCGCGCCACGCTGCTTCTGTGTTCTTCCCTTTTTCGGGGCGCGCGAAGAAGTTGCTTCCCTTCAAGGCGAAAGAGCCGCGTTTTCCGCCTTCGAGATAGCGCCGCACCGCATATTTCCAATACGCAGCGTGCAGCGCGAGTTCCCAGATATTGTGACACCCGGGAGCAGGACGCCAAGCCGCTTGTTTCGCGGTGACGCCCTTCAGCGCTTGACGCAGATTTGGACCATGCCATGCGGGTCGCGTGTAACCCTCCGCAAGCAATTTCATGATCAGCTCATTTTTGGCCATGCGCGCCTCTTTGCATGTCTGGGATCGAGTCATGTGAAACGCGGTGCCAGGCTGGAATCAGAATTCTACACAATTGTTTAGGCAGTGGAAGAAGAGGAACCGAAATCCGAGTCAGGACCTAGTGGATGTCCGGCCAGAATTCAATCAGCGTGAGCCGTCTGCCAGCGGAGGGCTTTCTTGTTGCGATACAAAAGACGATCCGCGGCTTCCAGAAGTTCCTGGGGTGATTGGCCATCTGAGGGATAGACAGCCGAACCAATGCTGGCGGACAAGCGGGGTTCGTCGAGTTGCTCGTAGAGGTGACGGGTGATGCGCTGTGCGATCTGCAGGACTCTCTCCGCGTCGGCGTCGATCAACAGAATGGCGAATTCATCCCCGCCGTAACGCGCAGCCAGATCGGTGACGCGACAATTTTCAGTCATGACGCGGGCCAGACGCCGCAGGGCGCGGTCGCCAGCCAAATGGCCCAGGCGATCATTGATCCCCTTCAGGTCGTCGAGGTCGAGAAGAAGCAACCCAAAGGAGTGATGGCTGCGCTCGGCACGGCGCACTTCTTTTTCCAGGCTGCAGTAGAACTCGCGGTAGTTGGCAAGGCCCGTCAGCCCGTCGTGAGTAGCCTGGTGCCGGATTTCTTCTTCTGTTTTTTTGCGCTCGGTAATGTCCAGAGCCACGCCAATGCAGCCAAGAATAGCGCCGTCCGAATTGCGCAGGGGCTCGAGGCTGATGTCGAAGACATGATTGCGGCGTCTGTACTCGAAGCGGGAAGAAATACCGCTCAGTGCCGCAAGGTGTTGCTTGACGGGTGCTTCTTCTTCTTGCGGGCAGCGCAAGAATTCATGGATGGTCTGTCCAACAACCTTCGCGCGCATGCGCCGGTGCAGGCCCAGCGACGGGCCCCAATGCGAAGTGATGCGCAGGCGCTGATCGGTGGTCCAGAAAACCACCGGCATCTGCTGAACCATCAGCCGGAAATGAGTTTGCGAGGGAGATCCTGCGCTGGAAGAAGAAATCGCGCGTGTTCGTTCAAGAACGCCCAGGATTTCACCGCTCGCTGTGCGGATCAGCGACCTCTGCAAGTGAACCGGCACACGCATGCCTTCTTTGTGGAGGCGTTCCGTGGTTTCCCCTTCACTGGAGTCGATGCGCAAGGGACTTTGCAGAAGCTCCTCGAGGGCGGGCAATTCGTAAAGGGGCAGAAGTTGCGTGACGGACTTTCCCATGACCTCCGGCTCTGTATAGCCGTAAAGGTCCTGGGCAGCGCGGTTCCACAAGACAATGGTGCCGTCCGTCTGGAAGCCCACGAGGGCCTCGTCAGAGCCGGCGAGCAGGTGCTCGAGCAACGATTCAGAGGGCAGCGAGGTGCACATAGTTCATCCCGTTGGACTCGTAACTAGAAATATACACGTAAACGCAACCGGGGGGAGTTGCTGTTCGCAGCAGAAAATCCTGGGGCGAGAGGGGGAAGCCCGTCAGGCGGCGCAGAAGAACACTAACCACAAGAAAGTAGGAGCAAGCATAGCACCGAACTGGCGGAGAGGTGGGGGGAAACAAGGTGGCATGCACAGAAAGAAGTAAGGCACGGCTAGACGCAAGAATTTTGCATCAGAATTCTGATCGTACTGGTCTCAATTCCTCATCTCCTCAAACTCCTAACCCTTTCTTTTTGTTTGCACTGCGCTGCTGTTTCCTTCTTTTCGCCGGTTTGGTTTGCCTGTCTCTCGTGTTCATCCCTTTTACTCCCAGGAGAGCCCGTACATCGTGCCTTATCGCCACAATCTGGGGGAGCCAGGCAGCTTAGTGGTCTAGTACTTCTCCGCTTTTGGAACACAGCGTTGCGGACCGGATTTCCTAGCCTAGTAGGCAAAATTGGAGTACGGCGCAAGCACCCAATGAGCCACTTTGAGTCACTTGGATCAGCCCCAGCAGAATCCAAATCTCCCGAGAAGCCCTAATTCGAGGCAGGCGCCGGAGCTGCGGCCTCATTGAGGATCATCGCCAGCCGCACACCCGCCTGCGCCAGGCGTTTCTCGACAACGATTGCGGCGGCATCCTGGTATGCCTGTCCTGCTGTCAGATGCATTTGCAGCAACCGCTCGCCAATGTGATTGTCGTCGGCGCAAGAATGCACTGCAACAGGTGCTTCCACTGGAAGTTTGGGTGTCAATTCGCCGTAAGCCACGGATTCCGCCGCGTCGTGGCTCTCCCAAGTCCAATCTTCGACGTGAATTCCCGCCTTCTGCCATTGCTCCACTTCCGCGCCAAAAAGCTGCTCCAGATGCTCCGCGAATTCGGGGGGATCGGCGCCTTCCATATCGCGCTCGAGGATTGTGGTATCCCAAATTCCGTGAAGATTGGGCGAGAAATAGTCGTGTGCCTCATGCGGCCGGCGCCGGAAGTATTGCAGCGGCACACAGTTGCCACCCTCATCATTGTTGGTGGTGGCGTGCAGAGGCATGTGGAGATCGCCGACAAAGTGAATCACATAACGAAGGGCTTCAGCGCGCTTGCGTGGCTCAGCATGGGCGTCTTTCAGAATGGCCAACTGTTCGGCGATGGCCTTGGTGACGCAACCCTCTACGCCGCAATACTCCTCCAACGGATGGTGAGGAGCGCCGCGTGGAATGTCGATGTAATGCCACGGACCATTCTTGCGTTCACCGCGGACGTCGTCCGGCCACGTGGAAGCGTCCGCCATTAAGTCGCGATAAGCGAAACCACAATACCGTTTGAGTTCCGGATCAACCGGATTTTCACTGAGGAGTTTCGCAACCAATTGCTGGGCTTCCGGCGACAGGTACTTTTCGGCGATCAGTGCTACGGTCTGATGGCCTTTGCATCCCCAGGCGTAAGCAGGCTGAGTTCCCGCAAATAAGCTAAGGAGGAGAAGAAGTGGAACGCCGGCGAGGAGTCGAGTTCGTCTGAATTCGCATTTCATGGTTTCCATCCGGATATGTCCAGGGTTAGGCGCCAAGCCAGCGCGCGACGGGTTTCGCCGACTCCGTGTGGTCGCAAATAACGCGTAACGCCGCGGTAATGGGGATTGCCAGGATGAGCCCCATACCACCCCACACCCAACCCCAGAAAAGCAAGGAGATGGTGATGGCCACGGCGTTGAGGCGCACTTGACGCCCGACCAACTGCGGCGCGATCAGGTTTTGCGCCACGATGTGTATTCCCGTAAGCACAATGGCGATCAGCGCGAAATGGCTGATGGATTTCCACTTCACGAGCGCCAGGAGAAACGCCGGAAGCCACGCAAGCACTGCACCAATATAGGGCACCATGTTGAACAAGCCGGAAACGATGCCCGTGAGCACGGGATAATCCAAACCCAGTGCAAGAAAGAAAATGCTGCTGAAGGCGATGACCACCAGCGAGACCACCGTCATGCCCACCAGGTAATCCCGCAAAACGTCGCGCAAATCCTCCAGCGTTTCCTTCACTTGCGTGCGCTGAGCCACCGGAAAAAGTTGCAGGGTGCTATGCCACGCCTCGCGTTTCCCCGCCAGCATGAAGAAAACCAGGAAGGGCACGAAGGTCGCTTCCAGTACCAGGGCGTACAACGAACCAATGCCGCGGACCAGCAAATTGTGGATCGCGGCACTTTCGGAGCTGGATTCCACGGGTTTTGGGGTGCCAGCCGGAGTCGTAATTTCCGCCACGCCTCCTTCAATGCCGTTCAGCTTTTTCTCCACCGAACCAGTGGCTTCCTGCAGGGTTCCCTTATATTTTGGCCAGTCCGCGGCAAAATCCGCTGTGCGTGTCCACAGCCCATAGCCCACCAAGAAAATCACCGTGATCAGCAGGAGGACCATGATCAGGGAACCAATCGTTCGCGGCAGGTGCAGCCGTTCCAGGAACTCCACCGCCGGATCGAGAAAGTAGGCCAGGAGGACGGAGAGCAGCAGCGTGATGACGACACCGGCAGCATAGTAGAAGAAAAGCAGAATGATCGCGGCTGCAACCATACGCAGGCTAAAGCTTGATGCTGATACGCGATAAATCGTTGGCGGTGTTTCCGAAGTGGACACCAGCGGCCTCCGTTCGCCCAACACGGTAACATATTCGGGCTGTTTCGGGGTGACCCGCGGCCACAATCTTTCAACCCCCGAGCGTGCTTTCCGCGGCAGACGGCGATTCGCATGAACAATTTGGAAAACCACTTCTTGAAAGCGTCAAGACTGAATTCGCCGCTATGTTAGACTGCCACGAGGCTGCACCTGCTCGGAATTTCACGACCTCATGGCAAAAGAACTTTTCGGCACGGATGGAATTCGCGGTGTCCCCGGAACGCCGCCGCTTGACGACCATACCCTCTTTGCGACCGGGCGCGCCCTCGGCGCCTTTTTGCGCCGCGAACACGGCTCCGCTCATGTCCTTATCGGCATGGACACGCGCGAATCCGGACCTCATATTGCCGCTGTGCTGGCTGCGGGACTGGCGAAAGCTGGTGCGAGCGCCGAGTTCGCCGGCATCATCACCACGCCCGGTATCGCTTGCCTGGTGCGCCAGAATGACTTTCAGGCAGGGGTGGTAATCTCCGCGTCGCACAATCCCTACCACGACAATGGGGTGAAGCTGTTTTCGCATGCGGGAATGAAATTTCCGGATGCCGAGGAAGAGACGCTGGAAGCGGAGATCCTGCGCCTGCGTTCAGAACCGGTATCTAGCGAGCGCCCCACGCTGATCGCGCATCACGCCAGGCATGTGGAATACATCGATTTTCT
>CAYOOS010000068.1:0-13188 GCA_964405585.1 uncultured Acidobacteriaceae bacterium
CGAACGTGTTTGGATACGTGTTGTTATAAGTCACTTCACCTGTATTGATCGTGCGCAACGAGGCGACTGCCGATGCCTCGTCCGCCGCCATCTTCGACCGTATGAGGTTTGGAATTGCGATAGCCGCGATGATCAGAATAATTGCTACGACGATGAGAAGTTCGATGAGAGAAAAACCTTTCTGCGTTTTCATTTAGTTTCCCTGGTCAATGATGTGTGGTCCGTCACAAATCTGTTTATTAAACAGGGGCAAGTGGCCTTCCAATCGATGGCAGTCCGTATTCAAAAGGCCACGGCACTCTAACTGACTGATATATAGACCTTTACGGAGATGTGATTCAGCGAGCCGCCTCTTTCTACTTCACTCTTAGACTTTTCCTGCCCCAAACCTGACACTTTTGGTCATTATGGAATGCCACTTACCGTCGCGGCAAATTCCACGAGCACTGGACTCACTGAGTGTAGGTGAAGCTTGAAACGGGGTGCACCCAATGCAAAATCTCACTTAATGGTTTCTTTGCAATCCCAAATAAACCATGTTTTGGAGAGCTGCATGGTAGCGGGACCAGAATAGTGCTCTAACTTGGCCCTGGCCCACTTCCCAACCGCGCCACAATCACCGTCATATCATCCGCCTGCTCGGGAGTACCGGCCCATTCCTCTGCGGCAGTCATCAGGGATTCCGCGATGTGACGTGGCCTGGCATGGCGTACGCGCTGCGCGGCAGCTTCCAGCCGCGACACTCCGAACTCCTCGCCATAAGCATTCTCTGGTTCAACCAACCCGTCACTGTAGCCAATCAGCACGCTGTCCGGCGGCACCTGCACCAGGCCTTCCACGAATGGATAGTCGTCCACAATCCCCAGCACCATTCCACCCTTGTCCAGATGTATGGATTTGCCGTTTGACAGGCAGAACCCCGGCAGATGCCCCGCATTCGTGTAGCGCAGCGTGCGCGTAGCCGTATCGAAAATGGCCACCAGAAAAGTGGCGAAGCGGTCATCGCCGGTGTTGCGCACCAGATGTTTGTTGAGCCGCCCCACCAGTTCCGCCGTGGTCATCTTTTCGCTGCCCGGCACCAGCAACTGGCTGCGCAGCGCCGCCTGCAAGCTGGCCATCAGCAGCGCTGCGGAAATTCCCTTCCCCGAAATATCCGCGATGGCCATGGCCACATGCGTCGGGCTGAGCTGGATGAAATCGTAGTAGTCGCCGCTGACGCTGCGCGCCGCGCGGCAAATCGCTTCAATTTCCACCCCCGCCACATGCGGCACATTGCGCGGGAAAAGCTGGTCCTGCACTTCACGCGCAATCGAGATTTCGTTCTCCAGCCTCTGCAACTGCTTCTGCTCGTTGATCAGGTCGCTGATGGAACTCGTCATCGAGTTGAACGAATCTCCCAGCGCCCCAAGTTGGTCTTTGCGTTCAACGCGCACCTTGTGCGAGAAATTCCCTTCCTGCGCGAACTGCGTGGCGCGGTACAGGTCCGCGACCGTGCTGGTAATCTCGCGCGTCAGCTTGATGCCAATGAGCAGCGCCGCAATTTCGATGAGTAAAAATGCTATTAAAGCAATTAACAGAGTGCCATACCCTTTTGTCGCGCTGAGTTCTCCCACGGTGGCAAGTATCCGGTGATTCAATTGCGAGCGCCGCGCTTTGACAAACGCGAAAATGGGATGACCGCGTTCTGAACTGCCATCCAAGGAGAGATAGGTTGCCTCCAATTGCGAAAAGCCCTCCACCACCGGATCCAGCCAGGACGAATCCTCAAGGGCCGCTCGCTTGCGCGTCATCACCCGCCTGATCTGGTGGTAACGGTCATTGCCGACGGGAAGGGTCGTTTGTCCGGATCCTCCTTCGCCCTTCTCCAAGAGCCTCATGTCGACTGGGCCGAGATCTGGAAGAAGACGTTCCAGGAATTCGGGCTGCACGGGAACACTCAATGCAATGAAGCGCGTTCCTCGCGGCGACACAACCTCTCTCAGACTCACAAGGTAGAGTTGGCCTCCGGTTTGCACGGGCCCTGAGAACGACTGTGCATTCTTGCCCGCTATCTTCCCGAAGTACCCGGCCTCGACGTCAAAATCAACTTTCAAGTCCGGAAATCCCTGTTCTTCGATAATCTTAACCTGGTCCTGCCGCGCTTTTTGCAGAACCTCAGGATTGATGGACTGCGGCAGCGCCGCCTCCGCTGCGGCAAGATGCGCGGAGGAGTCTGCTAACAGCGTAATGCGATCCTGAATGTCATGGTTAAGAAGATAGGCGGCAAATTGGGAATACAGAATCCCTCCCGCCATGTTGGCAAGTACAAGAAGCAGGATTACGGGCACGACAGCGATGAAGAGATAGGCGACGATCAGGCGGTTCCGCAAGCTCCAAAGGAGCTCCTGGCGCCAGCGAGTCCAGGCACGGTAGGCCAGGTAAAACAACGCCACCATCGAAAGCAAGCGTACGAGGAGGATTCCCGGGTGCCCCTGCGTGGGATTACTGGACCACCAGGCCCAAATTCCTAGCGGAATCACAACGCAAGCCGTCCAATCAAGCTTGCTGAGGCTCTTCCAGAAGGGTGTCCCCAAATTTGCTTTTCCGTTCATGAGCAGTGAGGCAGCAACCCCACTTTACCTGATTCCACGCGGGTCGACGAGTCCGCTGCCACAATTTCATTGGACACTCACGAGGGGCGATCTGTCTCTACTTCCGCTCGCCCTCGTCTGCGGTTATTTTCCCTGCAATTCCGGGTGGCGCACCTTGCTGTGCTTCACGCTGTAAGTGAAGTAGATGATCAGCCCAATAATCAGCCAAACGACCAGACGAATCCATGTGATGCCGTTCAGCCCCGCCATCAGGCCCAGCGAAACGATAATGCCCATGATCGGAACGAACGGAACCCACGGTGTCTGGAAGGGCCGCTTCAATTCAGGCCGCCTGACGCGCAAAAGCCAAACCGCCGAGCACACGATCACAAATGCGAGGAGCGTTCCAATACTCACCATCTGCCCGAGACTGCCGATCGGAACCAGCGAGCCCACGATGGCTACTGCCAACCCGACAACTGCCGTCGATTTCCACGGAGTGCGGAATCGCGGGTGAATATCGCCCGCCCACTTCCACAGCAGACCGTCGTGCGCCATCGAATAGAATACGCGCGATTGGCCCAGCAGCATCACCAGCATCACCGTGCTTAAACCGGCCAGCGCGCCGGCGTTCACCACATAACTCCCCCACTTCACACCCGTTTCTCGAATCGCCAGCGAGACCGGCGCTCCGATGTTCAGCCGCGAGTAGTGCACCGTTGCGGTCAGTAGCCCGGATACCACTAGATAAAGAATGGTGCAGACGATCAGCGATCCAAGTATCCCGATGGGCATGTCTTTTTGCGGATTCCGGGCCTCCTGGGCCGCCGTCGAAACGGCATCGAATCCGATATACGCAAAGAAGACGACACCAGCACCACGCAGCACTCCCGACCATCCATAAAAGCCAAACGTTCCCGAGTTCGGCGGAAGGAATACCTTCCAATTGGCATGGGCAATTGCCGGATGCTTGAGCACAAAGGGCAGAGCCACGGCAATAAAAGTCAAAACGGCGGCAAGCTTCACAAACACTATGCCGGTATTGAAATTTGCGGACTCCTTGATTCCGATAATGAGGATCGTGGTCACCCCGAGGATGGCAAGAAACGCAAGCAGGTTAAAACTCGCGGTCGCGTGCGGCAACCCCGCCAACTTGCTGGCAGGCAGATTGAACGTCGTTTCCGGCGCCCAGCGGCCATCCACCATCACCCACTTTGCACCTGGCACATCGCAAATTTGCGGCGGCAGATTGATTCCGTAGTCCTGCAAAAACGCCACCAGCGTGCTGCTCCAGCCGCTGGCAACCGTGGCGGCGCCAAACGCATATTCCAGGATCAGGTCCCACCCGATGATCCAGGCGATTAATTCGCCCAGCGTGGCATAGCCGTAGGTATACGCGGAACCGGCGATCGGGATCATCGATGCGAATTCCGCGTAGCAGAGCCCCGCGAACACGCAGCCCAGTCCTGCCAACACATACGAGAGCATGATCGCGGGCCCCGCATAGAGCGAAGCCGCCGATCCCGTCAGCACGAAAATCCCCGCGCCAATAATGGCTCCGATCCCCAGCGTGATCAGATTGACCGGGCCCAGCGCACGCTTCAGGCTATGTTCACCCGTGTCTCCAGCCTCTTTCATCAGCGTGTCCAGCGACTTCGTTGCAAACAGGGGGCTGCCCATGCAACTCCTCCTTCTTTTTTGTGCCTACGAGATTCCCGCCTGACTAAGCTCTCCGCCGCGACCACAGCCAATACACCGGCACACCCACCAGAACAATCGCCATCCCCATCCCCGCCGTCTGTGTCTGGTAAAGCAGGAGCACCACCATGATCCCTGTGGCTGCCACAATATACAACAGCGGCAGTATCGGATAGCCAAAAGCTTTGTAGGGACGTTCTGCGTTCGGCCGCTTCCAGCGCAACAGGAATATTCCGCCGATGGTCAGCACATAAAACAGCAGCGCTGCAAAGACGACGTAATCGAGAAGATTGCTATACAAATTGCCGTAACTTCCGTCGGGCTTGCGCGTCCGAAGAAGAATGAGGATGACGACCCACATGCCCTGGAAGACCAAAGCCGTTCCCGGCACGCCTTTATCATTCAATTTTCCAGTAGCGCGGAAAAACAGCCCATCCTTGGCCATGGCGTAAGCCACCCGCGACCCCGCCAGGATCAATCCATTGTTGCAGCCAAACGTGGAAATAATAATCGCTACGGCCATCATCCATGCGCCCTTCGCTCCAAAAATGGCGGAAAGCGCCGCGGTTGCCACGCGGTCATCGCGCGCGTTCTGAATCTGCTCCAGCGGCAGCGCGCAGATGTACGCAAGATTCGCCAGCAGATACAGCGTCATCACGATGATGGTGCCGAAAGCCATCGAGAGCGCCACGTCTCGCTTCGGATTTTTCACTTCGGCGGCCGTAAATCCGATGTTGTTCCAGGCGTCCGCGGAAAACAGCGAGCCCACTTGTGCGACCGCAAGCGCCAACAGCAGCCCGTACCAGCCGCCCGCCGCGGTCACCGTCGGCACAAACGATTTCAGGAAGTTCGCGCCCGGCACGATGGGCTGCGCGCCGCGAATTGTCCAGAAATGCGAGAAGTTATCCGCAATCGCTGAGGCATTCCGGAACACGAACACGCCCAGAACGATCAGTCCAATCAGCGAAAGCATCTTCGCCGAAGTGAATATATTCTGAATCCACTTCCCCAGCTTCACTCCTCGCGTGTTCAAAAACGTCAGGAACACAATCATCACCACGCCAACCAATTGCTGCACGGAAAGACTGATGGCGAACGACGAGCCCAGGTTGATCGGCCGGATCAGCCAGGTCGTCGGTGAAATGGAGGGGAAAAGGACGCCGAGATACCGCGCAAATCCAATCGCCACCGCTGCGATGGTGCCCGTCTGAATCACCAGGAACAGCGTCCACCCGTACAGAAATCCCCACAGCGGCGAGTACGCTTCTCGCAAGTAAACGTATTGCCCACCCGCATGCGGAAACAGCGCCGCCAATTCTCCAAATGAAAGCGCCGCGGCAATCGTGAGCAACCCGGTGAGTATCCAGGTCAGCAGCAAGCCCCCCGGCGAACCGGTCTCCCGGGAAATCTGCGCCGCAACAATGAAAATTCCCGAGCCGATCATGGACCCAACCACGATCATCGTGCCGTCGAACAGCCCTATGGCGCGCACAAATCCGTGCTCGGACCCTGGAGTTTGCGGGGAAGAAACGGCGTTGGAATCAGCCATGCGTTGCATTCCTCACTGGGACGCGGCCTATGTTTACATGCTGCGGCATCGCAACCGGCGCTCTTGAATGGACTGCATTTCGTGTTGGGGACAGAGAGGTGCCCGTCATGGCTGCACGCTCTAATATCACATTGCAGCCCCGCATCACAAGGCGCGTGGCAGCTTATTTTCCGTTGCTGTTCAGAAACCGTTCAATGAAGTGAGTATCGAACTTGCCAGCGGCAAAGTCCGCATCGGCCAGGATGCGCAGGTGCATCGGGATGGATGTCTTGATCCCCTCGATAACAAACATCTCCAGCGCGCGCTTCATCCGCGAAAGCGACTCGCCGCGGTCGCGCCCTTTCACGATCAGCTTGGCTACCAGCGAATCGTAGTACGGTGGAATCACCGCATCGGAATGCGCCGCGGAATCCACTCTCACGCCCGTGCCTCCCGGCGCCTGAAACGTCGTGATGCGCCCCGCGGACGGCACAAACGTATCCGGATCTTCTGCGTTGATGCGGCACTCAATGGAATGCCCTGTGAAGTTTATTTCCCCGACGGCGTCCTCGATCTTTTCCCCAGCCGCAACGCGAATCTGCGCTTTCACCAGGTCCACCCCGGTCACCATTTCCGTAATCGGATGTTCCACTTGAATGCGCGTGTTCATCTCGATGAAGTAAAACGCTCCCTCATCGTCCATCAGAAACTCAATCGTGCCGGCATTGGTGTACCCGATGTGCTCCAGTGCCTTCACCACGTTCGCGCCAAGTTCTTTCCGGCGCTTCGCATCCATTGCCGGCGATGGCGTCTCCTCGATCAACTTCTGGTGGCGCCGCTGGATCGTGCATTCGCGCTCCCCCAGATGAATCACTTTCCCGTGCTGGTCCCCTAGCACCTGAAATTCGATATGCCTGGGATGTTGAAGGTACTTTTCCATGTACACGTCGGGAGTGCCAAAGGCTTGCTGCGCTTCGCTGCGCGCGGTCTGATACGCGGAAAGCAAATCCTCCTGCGTGCGCACCATTCGCATGCCGCGGCCACCGCCTCCCGCGGCCGCCTTCAGAATCAGGGGATACCCGATGCGCTTAGCTTCGCTGGCAAGCTGCTCCTCGCCTTCGACAACTCCGTCGCTCCCAGGAATCGTAGGCAATCCCGCCGCTTTCATTTCCCGCCGCGCCCGGTCTTTCTCCCCCATCATTTCGATGACTTCCGGCTTCGGCCCGATAAACGTGATTTCGGAGGCTTCGCACACCTTAGCGAAATTCGCGTTTTCCGAGAGGAAGCCATAGCCCGGATGAATGGCATCCACATTGGTGATTTCGGCGGCGCTAATGACTTGCGGGATGTTTAGGTAGCTTTCGCTGCTGCGCGGCGGGCCGATGCACACAGCTTCGTCCGCAAATCGCACATGCAAGGCATTCCGATCTGCCTCTGAATACACGGCCACCGTTGCAATGCCCAGTTCTTTACAGGCACAGATAATCCGCAGGGCGATTTCCCCACGGTTGGCGACAAGGATCTTCTGGAACATATTCGCGCGGACCGGTTACCGCTTCCGGCTGGGTCGTATCCCAAACAGCGGCTGCCCGTATTCCACGGGCTGCCCATTTTCAGCAAAGATGCGCAGCACTTCCCCGCTCACTTCGCACTCGATTTCGTTCATCAGCTTCATGGCTTCCACGATGCACAGGGTCTGGCCGGAATCCACGTGGTTGCCGATTTTCACGAAAGGTTCCGCGCCGGGGCTGGGTGATCCATAGTACGTACCCACGATCGGCGACTTCACCAGGTGCAACTCCTCGCCACTCAATTCGTCGCCTGCCGGCCCGGCAGTTGGCGCCGCTTTTTCCTCGGCCGGCGCCAGCGCCGATGGCACGATGATTTCCGCGGCCGGCCGTGGCGCTGTTAGCACCACATTGGCGCTGGGCTTCTTCAACCGGATTTTCAGGTCGCCCCGTGAGTATTCAAATTCCTCGAGGTTGTGCTCACTCATGAACCGCAGCAGTTCTTCAATCTGCCCGATTTCAGGGTTAGCAAACGACGGACTACTACTCGGTTTCGACGGCTTTTTCCGTTTCATGCCTTTTTCAGATTTCGATGAGATCCCGCTTTACGCGGGTCAGTACTTCGTTCCCTGCGGCGTTTACCACCACGTCGTCTTCGATGCGTATGCCCCCGACTCCTTCCACATATACGCCGGGTTCTATGGTAATCACATTTCCGGCTTGGAGTCGAATTCCCTGGCCACGGGCGACGCGCGGCTCTTCGTGCACTTCCAAGCCCAGGCCATGGCCCGTGCTATGCACAAAATGCGCCTCAAGACCTGCCGTTCTCAGCACTTCCCGCGCGGCACTATCCACTTCGCCGCACGTGATTCCTTCTTCCACTGCAGCAACGCCGGCCGCCTGCGCCTCCTGCACCGCCTGGTACCATTCCCGGATGCGTCTCGGCGCCCGCCCTAAATACACCGTTCGCGTCATATCGCTGCAATAGTGGCCGAGTATAACACCCAGGTCGAGCACGACCAACTCATTTTTCCTCAGCTTCTTCGTAGTTGGCCGCGCGTGCGGAAGTGCCGAACGTTTTCCGGATGCCACAATCGTCTCGAATGAAGGCCCGCTGGCTCCTCGGTGGCGCATCTGATATTCAATTTCTGCCGCCAGTTCGCTTTCGCGTACGCCCGGACGCACCTGCGGCAGCACGCTCTCGAATACTCCACCCACCAGAGTGGCCGCCTTTCGCATTTGCGCCAGTTCCTGCGCGTCCTTGCGCATTCGCTGGCCTTCGGGGATGCCCCCAGCCTCAATCGTGCGGCATTTGGCGCCTGCAGCCTTCCGCAGCGCGTTCCATTGCGCCAGGGACAACTGGGAAGGGTCAAACCCTACCCGCCGCAATCCTCTTTTCCTTAACCACTCGCCCAGCGCCGCGTACAATCCGCCCTTCTGAAGCACGGTGCGGATTCCCGGAACCTCTTCTCTGGCCTGCACCGTGAACCGGCCATCCGTAATGAGGGTGGTGCGATTTCTCTCCACAACCAGAGCGCCGGATTCACCGGTGAATCCTGACAGGTAGAACCAGTTGGGCGGATGAGTGACCAGCAGACAATCCAGACCGCGTTGGCGCAGAGTGCTGCTCAACTGCCGGCGTCTTTGCGAATAATGAGCGCGCATAAAAAAGAATCGAGGAGACTCTCGCCTCCTCGATTCCAGTGTACCTGAATTCTAAACGGCCTTCTGGTTTTCCGCTCCGGCCATTCCCGGAAATCAGCCCGGGATAATTCGCGGGGTCAGGAAAAACAGCAGCTCTTGCGACTGAACGCTGACGCTGTTTTCCCGGAAGAGGTGCCCGATCAAAGGCAAGCTGCCCAGGATCGGCACTTGGTTTACGTTGGTTTGCTGTTGCGTGACGATGATTCCGCCGATGACCACCGTGCCGCCGTCCGCCACAAGCACTTTTGTCTCCGCGGACTGGGTATCCAATGCCGGAATTCCCTCAATGCGGGGGATTCCGTTGTCCACCTGCGTGTTCTCCACCAGCACGTCCATAAATACCGTGCCTTCGGCCGTGATCTGAGGGGTGACTTCCAGCTTCAGCACCGCGTCGATGTATTGCACCGAAATGGTGTTGTTGATGGTCGTCTGAATTGGAATCTTCGTACCTTGCTTCACCGTCGCCTTCTGGTTGTTCTGCGTGATCACCTTCGGCTTCGACAGCAGCTTGCCAACGCCCTTGGCTTCCGCCGCCGTGATGAAGAAGTCCACTGCGAAGTTCGGTGAACGGTGTCCAAAGTAGAAGCCGCTTGTCGGGACTCCTGCTCCGAGGTTCACGTTATAGGGCAAACCCGGGGTCGTGCTGCCGCCGCCGGTACTGGCGCTCGGCGTGCCCACGAGTGGCGGCGAAGGAATGCCTGTTCCGGTTTGAATCGGGCTAACTCCCACGCTCGCTGGGCCACCGAAAACGCTGCGCCCGCTGGTTGTTGTTCCGGCCATGCCCCACTGCACGCCGATGTCTTCGGAGAAAGAGCGCGAAGCGGAGATGACGCGCGCTTCGATTTCAACCTGCTGCGACTTGCGATCCAACTGGCGAATCAGGTTGTCAATGGTCGGAATCACCGACGGAATGTCGCGGATGATCAGCTGGTTCGAGCGCTCGTCTGCAAAAATGTCGCCGCGCGAAGATAGGAACTTTTTCAACGTCGCCATCATCGTCGTGGCCTTGCCGTAGCTCAGCACGCGCGTTACGGTCACCGGGGCAACTGCTTCCGCCTGCGCCTTTTCCAGGTCCCGCTGCGTTTCGGCTTCGTTCTTCAACGTCGCGCGGGTAGCCACGCGCAAAACATTTCCCGTGAGCTGCTTGTCCAGACCGTTATTCTGCAGCACCAGGTCCAGCGCCTGATCCCACGGCACTTCGTCCAGCACGATCGTAAGCGTGCCCTTGACGTTCGGATCCAGCACCACGTTTAGCCCGCTGATTTCGTGGATCAGCCGGAAGAAATCCTTCAGGTCCACGTCCTTCAGGTTCACCGATATCGGTTCTCCCGTGTAGTGGCCCGCCGCTGCTGGAGCCGGTGACACGGTGGCCTGCGCAGCCGCTACCGTCGTGGCCGCGTTGCTGGCCTGCTGCACCGCCTGCTGCGCCGCCTGCTGCGTATTTCCTGCCGGACGAGCTGGCTCGGCGGTCTCCTTCAGCGATGCCAGGACGAGAGAGGGCTGGGTCAGTTCGCTTGGCAAGCCAAAACGAGGAGCCGAGACATTCAAACTCTTGTTGGTATGTGCGCTCGAACGCGGCGCGCTCGCCACGTAGGAGATCTTCTGCGCCGTCTTCCCTACCGCCGTTGATGTCACCGGGGCGACCAGGTTTCCTTCCGCTGGTGCATTCTGCGCCTGGAAGTACACCACGATCGCTGCGCCCTCATGCGCTATCTGATACGGCGCATTGTCCGTCAGGTCGATCACCACGCGCGCCACATCCGGACGGTATTGTCCCATCCGCACATCGCGTACTGGCGCCGACACCCCCGGAATCGAGCTCTTCTGCACTCCCATGCGCGCCCCGGCGAAATCCAACACCAGTCGCTCCGGGTTTTGCATCCGCGCCGCATGGACGTCAAGCCGTCCAGCTCCTTCGACGCGAACGGCCGCGCGCTGCGTGTCCTGTGTAAGCGCCACGCTTGAAATCACCGCCGCGCTTGTGGGCGCAGCTGTGGCTTCCTGTCCGCGAAGGGCCGCCGAGCTTCCACCCAGCACCACGGTCGCGAGTATCAGGCAGCCAAATCGAGAGGCCGGCCAGTTCGTCTTCATTGCTGTTCTCCTGCACTGGAGTAGATTCTCTTATTCACTTGCCGCTCCACTGGCTTTCCGAACGCGTCTTTGCCAATTTCGTGGAACGACACACCATCCATGGCAATCTTTTCCACTCGTCCGTCATAAAGCTGGTCGCCTTCCCGCAAGAAATAGGTGCGCGATTGCGGGTTGGTGACCACGGCAATCATGCCATTGGGCGAGCGCACAATGCCGTCCAGACGCAGCGAGGAAACTTGCAAGCCTGCTTTGCCAGGAGGCAGATTCTTGTTGGCTTCGGCCGCCGCTTTGTCGCGTCCCACCAGGGATTCAAACGGATCGCGCCGCGCCACTTTCTCTTCGGCCGGGGCCGCGCCTTCGGCTGGTGCTGTCGCCGCCTTCTTGGCGCTGGTCTTCGGCGCCTTGCTGGCAGGCTTCGCCGCCGCCGTGGCAGCTGGCTTCGTGGTTGCCGGTTTCGCCGCCGGTTTCGCGGCGGGCGCCGGCTTGGTCTGGGCGAACAGGCCGTTTCCGGCCGCCGCCAGCAGCATCCCGATAACTAGTATGATCGCTCGACGCATGGCTCGCTCATTCCTGCTCACGGTTTTTTCACAGGTGGAGTCATGCCCTTCCCTCCACCTGCTCCTTGAGCCGTATCAGCCGGCTTCGTGAAAAACGTTGTTACTGTAAAAACTCCACTGACCGTCGTGCCCGGGCGAATGGGGTATTTCACCCCATGTTGCGTCCCCGTGGCATCGTCGAATTGTATGTCTCCGACGTTGATGATCCGCGATAGCCGGCTCAGGCGCCCGAAAAAATCCAGGATATTAAAGTACGGTCCATCGGCCTGCACTTCAAACGGCATCTCGTAATGAATTTCCCGGGCTACAATCGCTTGCGAGGTCAGCCGCCGTAGTTGCACATTCGAGGCGCTAGCCGCTCCCTGCACCAGCCGGATAAACTCGTCCACTTCCTTCTCTTCTGGAACGATCGTCTTCAACGTGTCCAGTTGCTTGTTCAGCGCATCCATCTGCTGCTTCAGCTCGCCGTAACGCTGTTTGTATACCTGCAATTGCGTGACTTCCTGGTTCAGTTTCTGCCGCGCTTGTACGGCCTTGTCATAATCAGCGCGCTCCTGCGCTACCGGTGAACCCGGCACATATAACCCTGCCAGAACCAGAATCACGGCGATGGCCAGGGCTACCAGCCCCTGCATGATCACCGACATGTCTCGGAAAGGATTTGCCATGTTCTTCCCTTATCCTTTCTTCGCCGGTGCGGCGCTTTTTGGTCCGCTCGGGCCAGGTGCGCTCGCTGGTTTTGCCTGCGGCGTGGCACCCGCGGGCCCATTCGGTGCGATCTCTGCGCTGATCGAGAAACTATAAGTCTGCACGGCGGTATTCCGGTCGTCCTGCTTGGTGTCCTTTATCTCCACCTTCTGGAAATAGCCGGAGCGCTTCAGCGCCGTAATGAAGTTAGCCACGGAATTGATTGAAGCCGCCGCTCCCTCCAGATTCACTGTGGTGCCCTTCTTGGTCATGGATGTGAGCCACAGATTCTCCGCCCGGGAAACTGTATTGGCAACCTCGTCCAGCAGTTCTTGTCCCCCCGTGCGGTCGCGCTGAAGCTGCTCGATGGTCGCCACGCGCTGCTGCAGCACGGTCTTCTGCTTCTCGAAAGCATCCACTTGCAGCTTGATCTGCTCGAGTTCCGTCTTCTGCGCCTGGAGTTGCTTGATGCGGCCGTTCTCTTCGTTCAGCTGCGTCTGCCAGGAGTGGTAGAAGTAAAACAGGAAGAGGCCGCCAAGCAGCACGCCTGCGCCGATGAACACCAGCGGCAAGGCCGCCCCGGTGTCTACCGGCCGTCGTGCCGTCTTAGGCCGTATTTGTCCCAATAAGTTTATGCGGATCATGGCTAGTCGAAGCTCCTAAGTGCCAGTCCCACCGCGACAACCAACTTTGGCGCCAAATCCCGGATCTGGTCCTCGCTGTGCTTGCCCGGATTGATTAGGACTTTCCGGAATGGATTCAACTCCTCCACCGGCATGGCAAACTCTTCTCGCAGCAGGTCCACCAGGCCCGGCACACGCGCCGGTCCCCCGGCAACCATGATG